>CAMZKY010000035.1 GCA_947311455.1 uncultured Marinosulfonomonas sp.
GGCAAGCAGTATGAAACCAAACTGAAAGGAAATTGATATGACCGAGAATGGCCAAATGGAAAATAGGGAAAGCCAGACAGGTTCACGTGTAAGGGCGTAACACCACCAGCTAACACTATGGAAACGCAACACTTCTTGCATTTTAGGAATAAATGTCTATTCTGTTCTGCTTATGTTCACAATGTGTGGGCGGCAAAACGGAGAACGACAAGAAACGGAGACAATATGACAGAGGGTAGTGAGAACAAAACAAATGGCGCGGGCAATATTGGCCCGCCCACACTTACGATTGATTGGGAATTATACGGCAAACATCTGGATGAAAGCGATTTGTCCGATGCCAAGAAGCGCGAATTCCTTGAAACCCTCTGGTCCATCGTTGTCAGCTTCGTTGATCTTGGCTTCGGCGTGCATCCCTTGCAACAAGTGACGGACAATGCCTGTGCGCAACAGGCAGAAATTTCCAAATTTATCGCTGCCGAATCTAATTCGGTGATACCATTGGCAGATACCACCACACCCAAATTCAACGCATCCGCTGATCGGCAATCCGGCCCGTCGCAGGAAAGGAATCCAAAATGAAGCCAAGCCCAAACGAGCCAACCAAAGCTGTCATATATTGCCGAGTGTCCTCCAAGTCACAAGAGCTGGAAGGTCACGGGCTGGAATCTCAGGAAACCCGTTGCCGTGAATACGCCCGCGCCAAGGGCTATCTAGTCGAAGCCACATTCCCTGACACCATAACTGGTGGTGGCGACTTTATGCAGCGTCCGGGTATGGTGGCTTTGTTGTCTTACCTTGATGCTCAGCCTTCTGAAAACTATGTGGTGATCTTTGACGACCTCAAGCGCTTCGCCCGCGATACGCGCTTCCATCTGGATTTACGCGATGCGTTCCGTTCGCGCGGTGCCCAAATCGAATGCCTGAACTTCAAATTTGAGGACTCACCCGAGGGTGAGTTCATTGAAACCATCATGGCCGCCCAAGGCGCGTTAGAGCGCAAACAGAACGGTCGCCAAGTGGCGCAAAAGATGAAGGCTCGCATGCAAAGCGGCTATTGGGTGCACGCCGCCCCTGTCGGCTATAAATACGAAATCGTTAAAGGGCGTGGGCGGATGTTGTTTGCCAACGGCACGCTCGCCACAATGATTCACGAGGCCTTTGAAGGCTTCGCCTCTGGTCGCTTTGGCTCGCAAGCCGAGGTGCGCCGTTTCTTTGAGCTGCACCCCGATTTCCCGCGCAATAAAAAGGGCGACATCCCCAACCAACGGGTTGCCGATGTTCTGAACAATCCACTTTATACTGGCCATGTTTGCAGCGAAACCTACGGCATTGATTGGTTGAAAGGCCAGCATGAAGCCCTGATCAGCATTGATCTTTTCGACAAGGTGCGTGATCGCCTGAAAGGTTCCGCCAAAGTTCGCGTTCGCAAAAATATCGGCAACGACTTTGCCGCGCGCGGCTTTGTGACCTGTGGCGATTGTGGTGGCCCTCTGAGCAGTTCATGGTCGAAAGGGCGTGATCGCAGCTACGCCTATTACCTCTGCCAAGCCAAGGGCTGTGCCAGCTACGGCAAATCGATCCCCCGCGATAAGCTGGAAGGCGACATCGGCGAACTAATCAAAACCCTGCAACCAAGTCAAAACCTGTTTGAGCTGGTCAAGATTATGTTCCGCGATGCGTGGACTCAGCGTTTGGCCCAAGTCGAAGACATCGTTAAATCCGGCAAGAGCCAGATCAAAGCCATTGAAAAGCAAGTAGATGCCTTGCTGAGGCGCATCATCGACACCACCAACCCAACCGTAATCCGCGCCTATGAAGGCAAAATCAGCGAATTGGAGCGCAGTAAGACCAAGCTACAAGACCAATTAGCACGTCATATCACGCCAACATCTGGCACGTTCGAAGAAAAACTAGAACCAGCCCTGCAATTTCTCGCAAACCCTTGGAAACTATGGGAAAGCGGTCAAATCACCCTACGTCGTATGGTGCTAAAACTAGCCTTCACCGACCGCATCACCTACCACCGGAATCAAGGTGCTAGAACCACCAAAATAGCCTTACCATTCAAGGCTTTAGGGGGTGTTTTGTATAGGAAGAGTAGTAATGGTGCGGTCGGAGAGACTCGAACTCTCACGGGTCTTACCCCACAGCGACCTCAACGCTGCGCGTCTACCATTCCGCCACGACCGCACGTGATCAAGCAGATAGTGCGCCGTATAACTGCTCGTTTCAGGGAATGAAAGAGGAAGATTTGGAATCTTTTCCCTCTCCGGTTTGCCAGTCTAGGCTGCTGCAGACACATTGCGTTTGCGCGCACGATAGATAAGCACCGCTACAATCATTACGGATACTCGCCAAATAACGTGCGCACCGTGATCCGGCTGGGCAAAAGCGTAAACAGATCGGCAAACCCCAAGGCCCGAAAATGAAATGCGAGCGGCAAATATAGTCGCCGCTCGCACTTGTTTCTCTCGGTAATGCTTTAGATAGTTGCTGTTAGTGTGCTATTCGCTCGCTGTTCCAAAGCTAAATGTGGGCAATGTAGAAACAGGTTGCGCATCTTCCTCAGCTCCAAAATCAAAACCCTGAACGCCGGTTGGCGCCGGTTGGAAAACCGCCTCGTGAATAAGCGCTGTTCGTTCGGGGTTACCCGGCGCAAAAACCGCAAGTGCACCGCCAGACAGCGCATCGAAACCGGCTTGATACCATCCTTTACCCAAGTCTGGGCGTTTGGTGACCCCAAAACCCTGAGTTAGGTGATGTCCAAGCAATTCAGCGTAAGCTGTTTGGCCCAACACCGTCAACAACATGGCAGAACCAAGCACAACATCCATATTGTCGGTTCGATACCCGACGGACAAACAAACTTTTGCAGTGCCAGACAATTGCGCAGGGGCCATGCCGGTGCTGATCACAAACGTTTCTACCTCTTTGGTTACTTGATCATACGGTTTCAAAGACAATGCTGCGATTTGGTCTTTCATCGCGGGGCCAAAGGCATCACATTGCTGTTCAAGTTGTGTATTGGTAACCCCCACAAGTTTGCGGGCCATGTCCTCACCTTCAGAGATTGCGTATGTGCGCGCCAGACAAAACTGTTCTTCTAGAATAAAGTTCGGATCAGACATCGCAGCATTGGTTGCAAATCCACCATTACTGCTGGTTATCAAGCTGACCTGGTTGCAATGAGACGCAAGCGATGCTTGCACGGAATCATTTGCCATAAAATTAGGCAATGCCGAAAGAGGAGCGGCGGCCGCATCTGTTGACGCAGTCCGAACTGATGGAATTGCAGTTGGAACGGGTTGCCCTACAACTTGGGTGGTTTGAGGCAGTGTTTGCGCTGGAGGGGTAACGGGGGCCGTAACCATTTGGGTGGTCGGGGCATCCACTTTTGCGCACGTGTCACCATGGCAATTGAACATTGCAGGCACAACATTAAAGGCCTGAAAATCATTGCGTTGATATCCCTTAGGCGTGGACAAGAAAATTCGCACCGCACAATTATCAGCGTTACACCAAAACGCGCTACCGGTCACCGAAGTATCCAGAATATAATCGGTTCGCCCATCTGCATTCATATCGGCAAGCTGTACAAATCCAGCCCGTTGGATCAGCTGCATCGCCGTTGGGTCCGAACTTTTGGCTATTTCACGCACCGAGGCAGACACAGCAGGCGGAAGCCCACCCAATGATCCACCACCAGCGCCGGCAAAGTTATTTCCGCCGCCTGTTTGTTCCTCACGGTACGCAATCAGTAAGCCACGTGTTCCTTGACCTTGTTCATCAATCAGCTGTTGGGTTGCGTACCCCCCGGATTGAGCACGGTTAAACGAATTGACCAGAAAATCTCTTTCGTAGAGAGACAGTTTTCCGGTAACACCATAGCCCATAAAGGCCTGATATTGAGAGATTGCAGCGCGCGATTTACGTCCTAAGGCTCCGTCGGGTGTTCCTGCAGGGAAACCAAAATAGTTAAGCGAATTTTGAATTTCCCGATTAGCAGCCCGCGTTGCTCTACTTGCACCTGTGCGGCGTGTTGTGCGGCGCGTGGTTGTATGGCGGCTCTGGCTATTGGCAATAGCTCCACCAATAATACCACCGATGATGCCCCCCACAATACCGTCGTTACCGGCCGCAGCTTCTGTTACGGGCGAAATGCCCACAGCAAGCGCAAGAAATCCGGCTGAAATTTTTTTTGAACACATATTTTCCTCCAAGCTTTAAAGAATCAATTTGGCGGGTCGATTTTAACACAAATGTGTTTGAAAATCACGTATTCGTTCAGCTTATGCGCTAAATAGCAGATGCGAGGTGCAGCTTATAGGCTTGCATCAAAGCCTATTAATCCTGCGTCACCAAATACAGCGTGACTTCCGACCTACACGGTTTTAGTTAAGCCGTAGTCACTTGATCCTTGATAAGGTAAATTGAAAAATGGTCGAATGGATCACCAGCACGGGGCTTACCCCCTACCCCGATGCCGTTACCGAAATGGAGAAGCGCGCCGCAGGGATTGCCGATGGGACCATGGATGAGGCGATCTGGCTCGTCGAACATCCGCCGCTTTACACCGCCGGCACCAGCGCAAAATCCGCCGATTTGGTTGATCCTGACCGGTTTCCGGTGTTCGAAAGCAAACGCGGCGGGCAATATACCTATCACGGGCCCGGGCAACGGGTGGCCTATGCGATGCTGGATGTGGGCGCGCGCGGGCGCGATGTGCGCAAATTTGTGCAGCAGCTGGAAAACTGGGTGATCGGCACCTTGGCGGATTTCAACGTCAAAGGCGTGCAACGTGACGGGCGGGTTGGCGTATGGGTGGTGCGCGATGACAAGCCGCTTTATCCCGACGGAACCCCGCAAGAAGACAAAATCGCCGCCATCGGCGTGCGCCTGCGCAAATGGGTCAGTTTTCACGGGATTTCAATCAATGTTGAACCCGCGTTAGAGCATTATTCCGGCATTATCCCCTGTGGCATTCAGAAATACGGCGTCACAAGTCTGGTTGATCTTGGGCTGCCTGTAACCATGCAAGACGTTGATATTGCCTTAAGATCAAACTTTACCAAAGTTTTTGATACATAAAATCGACACATTGGAACAAATTGTCACTCTTGCCCTTTTATATTGTCGCAGATCAACTATTTAAAACAGAGGACGCGAATCCAAAAATCAAACGAGGTTTACATGAAAACTCTTACAACTCTTGCTCTTGTGGCATTCACCGCAGCTGCCGCTGCACCCGCATTTGCAGAAGGTGACATCGCCAAAGGCGAGAAAACCTTCAAAAAATGCAAAGCCTGCCACATGATTGTTGCACCTGACGGAACAAAAATCGTTAAAGGCGGCAAAACCGGCCCTAACCTTTACGGTGTCATCGGCCGCGTTGCCGGCACCCAGGAAGATTTCGGCAAATACAGCGCTGGCATGAAAGCCCTTAGCGAAGCCGGTTTCACATGGGACGAAGCCTCTTTGGTCGAATGGTCCGCCAACCCTAAAGATTTCCTGAAAGCCCACGACGCGCCAGCCAAAACCGGCATGTCGTTCAAACTGAAAAAAGGCGGCGAAGATGTTGCAGCCTATTTGGCGTCTGTTGGCCCTGCACCTGCTGAATAAGTAACGACTCAGATCTGCCGCTTTGACCTAAATCAGAGCAGCACCACAGAATAAACCAAGCCGCGAGAATGATTTCTCGCGGCTTTTTGCCGGCCTGAAGAAAAAACCGTTAAAACCTTGCCCCCCGCAACCTAAGAGAGCATTGATCTAGATCGAATTGCAAACTATGACTTGAGGGGGGGCTTGTCACGCGAATTGCCATTTGCGTGATTGCTAGGGCGTAGACCTAGGCCAATCCACATCGTGACAAATCATCAGGGCCTCGGTATATATCGGGGCCCTTTTTTTACAGGATTATCAAGATGAATATTCTCTACATCTATTGCGCGGTCTGGATTGCGGTGCCGCTGCTTGGCCTTGTGATTGCCACCATGGCCGGTGTGGCCAAACACTGGCGCGGGTTGATGTTTTATCTGTCTGCCCTAATTGCCCTAGGCGTGAGCGCCCTGTTTATCGCTGATCCGCTAAAGATGTTCCTTGATACAATTGACCCTGATTTTTACCGCCAAATCAAACGGGCGGATGCCGGTAATTATTTCCTGAGCCAACTGGCAAATTACAGTGTTCTTGCCCTTGGCATGGGGCTTGTCACCTTTATACGCCCGCATGTGTCGGTGATGCTGGTATCGGTGCAGTTCTGGCTGTTTCACCTGGGCGCGTTGATTTCAATCGTGCCATTGGCATGGTGGGCAATGCAACAAGAACCCGGCCCGCTTGTCGCCCCCGCAAACCCCGGCGCCTGGAGCATCATCGCCACTTACGGAATTATTCTGATTTTGCTGTCTGTGCTACTTTTGCTTGGCTTGGTCATGTGGGCATTCTGGACAAAAATGAAAACCGCAGGAGCAAAAGAAACCTAGTGCCCTATGAATGGAGTAAACCCACTGGCGCAGAAAACCCGCCCGTTGTGCCGCTTTCGCTCTGGCCCTACCGATCCTTGCCGCGCAAAGGGTTTGTGTGGTTTATCACCATAACCGTGTGCCTGATTTCCCTGCCGTTGATGGCCTTTCTGGGCAGCAGCCACTGGTGGACGATGCTACCCTTTGTCGGCACCGCCGTGGCGTTGATCTGGTATTTTCTGAAGCGCAGCTACAAAGACGGCAGCATTCTTGAGGAGCTGAAACTCTGGCCCGACCATATGGAACTGACCCGCTACAACCCGCGTCAGGCCGACCAGCATTGGCAGGCCAACCCCTATTGGGTCAGGGTAAACCTGTTACCGCACGGTGGCCCCGTTGAAAATTATTTGACCCTGTCGGGCGGCCCGCGAGAGGTTGAACTGGGCGCCTTCCTGACGGCGGATGAACGCGAACAGCTGCAACACGAACTAAGGGTCAGGTTATCCCAACTCGACAATCACCACGAATAGAGCCAAACTCATCATACGCCGACCTTCGAATCAGGCCTATTTTGAAACAAATTTTTAAAACACTTCTTCTTGCATCAACGCTGGCAATCTCATCAAGCGCGGTTTACGCACTCGACGTTAAAGTTGGCCCACTGAATGTTAAATCATGCACATCCGGATATCCCGATAGCGTCAAAAGCCCGACATTCACGGTGTCCAAAGTGCCTGCTGGCGCCAAATATCTGAAATTTCATCTTGTAGATCTGGATGCACGTTCGTTTAATCATGGGGGCGGTGTGGTTGCTTATTCCGGAAAAACCACAATCAAGGCCGGCGCATTCAATTATCTGCAACCTTGCCCCCCAATGGAACCCACCGTTATGTCTGGGAGGTCACAGCCCAATCCAAGCGCAGCGGCGGAAAAATCGCAAAAGCAAAATACAGCTTTAAATACCCATAGGGCATAGATTAAATCTGAACTTATTGTTTCTTGCTTGAAACCGGATTACACTTATCGCGCCAGATTTAAGCATTGGCGCGATAAGTGTATAAAGGTCAGAAATGTTTGAAATTATTATTTTCATTGTTGTCGGGTATTTGATTTACAGCTTGAACGCCGTCAAAAAATCTCTTGTCGCTCTGCAAAACCGTCTGGATACTTTGGAAAGTAGCCCCACAGCTGATACCACAGCCGACACCACCATCAAGGCCGCCAAATCGGATACTGTGGCCCCCGCTGCCACCTCAAAAATATGGAAATCGGCGGCTCGCAAAAAAACCAAAGACGACGAACAAGATCCTATCGCCTCCGCCCCCATACCAACCAAGCCTAAAAAATCATTTGTCTTTAATGCAGAAAGATTTGCAATGCTTGCCAGATGGCTGCGTGACAACTGGTTTTATGCGGTTGCAGCCCTGTCGCTGGCCCTATCTGGCGTGTTCTTTGTGCAATACGGTATTGAAAACGGCTATCTAACCCCGTTTTGGCGGGTCATGGGCGCGCTTGGGCTTGGAACCTGTTTGATCATTGCAGGCGAATTTGTCAGGCGGCGCACAGGCGATGAGGGCGACACCCATACCGAATTCCTGCCCTCGGTTTTTTCCGGTGCGGGGCTGGTGGCCCTGTTTGCCGGCGTCTTGTCCGCACGCCAATTATACGGCCTGATCGGCGTTGAAACCGCCTTTGTCGGCTTGGTGGCCATTGGCGCGCTTGCGGTGATCCTTGGCTGGTTTTACGGGCCGCTTTTGGCCGCGATCGGTCTAATCGGAGCCAACGCCGCACCGTTTCTTGTGGGCGATGGCAGCCCCCCGCCGCCCATGCTCTATTACTTCTTTGGCCTGATCGCGATCATTGGTTTGCTCATTGATGCCCTGCGCCGTTGGGCGTGGGTGTCGGTGCTGGCGCTGGTGATGTCATTTGGTGCGGCCTTTTTGCTATTTGCCTCAGATGGGGAAAATAATGCGCAATTCATCGGCGTGTCCCTGTTGATTTCCATTGCCGCCATTCTTATCCCGCGCTTGCAACTTTGGCCCACCCATACTGGCAGCACAATCAGCAGTGCCTTACGAAAGCTGCACACCACCACAGATTATCTGTGGCCTGAATTTCCCACGCGCCTTGCCGCAGGCGCGCTTATCACGGCGCTTGTTGCCATAGGCCTTGTCTTGACAGAGAACGGAACCGCAACCGAACACTGGGTCGGGTTTTACGCCTTGTTTATCTTGATCATCACAACCGTGGTCTGGACTCAAAAGGCCCCTGCCCTGCGCGACCTTGCCATCTTGCCTATCGCGACATTTTTAGGGGCTGTGCTGGCCCAAATCGAAACCGGCGCGATCTCAAACAGCTTTCACGCGGTGCGCGAACCCGAAAGCGCCGTGCCTTGGGATGTGACCATTTTACTGTCATTGGCGGCACTGGGATCAATCCTGATGTTTTGGCGCAGTCTGGAAAAGGAAAGCCACCCCCTGTATTGGGCCGCGATTTCGGCCATATTTGCGCCCTTGGCCGTAATAGCGCTTGAACTTGGGTTTGATCCGGTGCCGGTGTTGGGGGCCAGTGTCTGGGCATGGCACGCGATGGCAATCGCGGGGCTTATGGTGTTGTTTGCATTACAATCGGCAAAAAATAACCCTGAAAATCAACCTGTCATTGCAGGCTATGCCACCGCGGCCATGGTGATGATCAGCTACGCGTTAATCATCATGCTATCGGATGTGGCCCTGACGATTGCCCTTGCGGTTATGGTGATTTTGGCCGCCTTGATGGATCGCAAATTTAATCTGCGGCTTTTGTCGGTGTTTGTACAAATCGGCGGTATTCTGGTGGCGGGGCGATTGGTGATTTATCCGGGGCTATTCTGGGCCATAGATCAGGCCAATCTGTGGGAAATTGTCTTGGGTTATGGCGGTTCAATCGCCGCCTTTGCCGCCACGTGGATCATCGTACAGCCCCGCCATCGAACAAGCGCAATCGTGGTGATGGAATCCGCAGTTTGGACAGTGACAGGTGTCTTTGCCAGTGTGCTTTTGTTCCGGTATCTGGATAACGAAGGCGAGCCATTTTGGGTCGCGTCCCTGTTTGGCACGATCTGGTTGATATCGATGGCCAACCAGATCTATCGCCTTAAACTGGGGGGCAAGATCATGCGCTGGCTGCGGTATATATTGGCAACTTTATACGGGCTGGTTGGGTTTGCCTGTCTGGGTCTTGCCGTGACAGTGTTTAATCCACTGGTTTGGCGTTCCCCGATCACGGGGCCGATGATTTTTGACACCCTGCTGATTGCATATATTCCGCCGGCCCTGACTTTTGCAGTGATTGCATGGCGGTTTAAACATCTGCGCTCCAAATTCCGGATCACATACGCCGTTCTTGGCACAGGATTGGGCCTTTTGTATCTGGCATTGGAAATTCGCAGGTTTTGGCAAGGCGATGTCATTCGACACGCTGGTTTCTTACAGGGTGAACTCTATAGTTATACCATTGCCATGCTGCTTTTGTCCGTTGGTTTGCTATTTTTCGCCTTTTCCAAACGCTCCACCGCGTTGCGCAAAATTGCCGTTGCCGGCGTGGCCCTGACCATCGCCAAGGTGTTTTTAATCGACATGGCTGGTTTGCAAGGGCTGATACGGGTCGCGTCATTCCTTGGGCTTGGATTATCACTGGCAGGGCTTGCATGGATCAACCGGCGTATGGATGCGCAATGGGATACGAGGCCAAAAAATGACGCAAATCTTCAATAATTCCGTCTGTATTCTCTGTATCACAAGGCAACCCACACCTTAACCACGGATGCCTAAAATGATCTTTCGCTATGCCATTCTATATGTAACCAACGTTCCCCAAACCCTTGCCTTTTTTGAGGCCGCGTTTGGCTTTAATACCCTGTTTTTACACGAAGGCAAAGATTACGGCGAGCTTGATACAGGGCAAACAAAACTGGCGTTTTCAGCGATTTCCTTGATGGATCAACTGGGCAAATCCCCCGCCAAAGGCGCCATTCCCGACCCTGCGTTTGAACTGGCCTTTGAAACGGATGATGTGGCTAGTGCGATGTCCAAAGCCATAAGCGCCGGTGCTATAAAGGTGCAAGATCCCCAAGAAATGCCATGGGGCCAAACCACGGCCTATGTGCGCTATGATGATCGGTTTTTGATCGAAATTTGCACGGCGATATAGTTAAACGGCATATCCACGAACCAGACTTGTCTGTATCCATATGGGGTCAGAAAATACCGCCCGTGGTGTTGCGCCAAACCAAAGCCGAAATTCACGGGTCATATGGGCCTGATCGCTAAATCCACATTCATAAGCCAGTTCGGCAAGGCTGGTGCCCTGTGCACCGTGCGCCAGCGCTTGGCGCGCTCGTGCCAACCGCGCCCACCAAATCGGGCTGTGACCAGTTTCCTTAAGCAACATCCGTTGCAGGCTTCTAAGTTGCACCCCAAGTGAACTGGCAATTTGCAAAATGGTTTCACCCCGTTGTGCCAAGCCTTCCAAGGCGTCTTTTACCCGCAGGATCGGGGCCGAAAAATTATCAATTCGGTCAAAGATATCACCATCAGATTTTACACCCCTCAAAGACGCCACAAGCGCCGTTTCATCCAAACGGATATGCGGAAAAAGCCGAAAACCTTGGTATAAATCCCCAACCCTATGTGGAGCATGAAAAGGGGTTTGTGCCAGTTGGGACACAAACGTAACAGGGCAGTTGTTTTTGGGGTGATGAATGATCAAATCCCGACATCCATCCGGTATGACAGTGGTCGCGCCACCGGATGTGGCACGATATGACCAGTGCTCCAATACCCTGTCATTCGCCATTATCGCACTCATTTAACCCGCCAAAACCGCCATACGTGGATCACGCGTGAAACATACAGCATTTTTAAGGTAAATTCAGCCCAAGCGATCTTTCACCATCGGGCCGACCTTACCGAAATCCAGACGCCCCATATATTTTGATTTCAGCACCCCCATCACCTTGCCCATATCACGAATAGAGCTGGCACCGGATGCGGAAATTGCGTCGTCAATGGCGCTGATGGTTTCGTCATCGGACAATTTTTTAGGTAAAAAATCCTCGATGATTTTGATCTCGTCCAGCTCGTTCTGGGCCAATTCCAGCCGTGCACCTTCTTCATAGGCGCGTGCGCTTTCTTGGCGCTGCTTTACCATTTTTCCCAAAATGGCCAGCACATCATCCTCTGAAACGCCTGCGGATTCCTTATCGGTTCCGCGCAATGAAATCTCGCGATCCTTGATCGCGGCATTCACCAAACGCAACGTCAAAAGCCGCGTTGCATCCTTATCCCGCATGGCCTGCTTCAAGGCATCGGTAATCTTTGTTTTGATATCCATTCGGTATCCTCATCCCCTAGGCAGCCGAAAATATAATTGAACTCCGACATTATCCAATAGTTCCCCAAGACACAAGCGTTCTCTACTGTGCCTAACCCTTTGTTTTCATTGCATTTCGCAAAATCCGTTTCCTCTTGACCCTACGCCCCAGCCCCCTTAGGTTCCCAACAATTTGCATCCATTTACCGTTCAAGGAGTCGCGCATGTCTGCCGCTGCCCAAATCCTCACGCCCCCCACCCCAACCGCTTGCCTTGCTTTGGCCGATGGAACCCTGTTTTTCGGCGTGGGTTTTGGGGCCACTGGCGCGGTCGAGGCCGAGCTGTGTTTCAACACCGCCATGACAGGCTATCAGGAAATCATGACCGATCCGTCTTATGCAGGCCAGATCGTCACCTTTACCTTCCCCCATATCGGCAACACCGGCATCACCCCCGAAGATGACGAAACAGGTAATCCGGTGGCCGAAGGCATCGTGGTAAAGTGGGATCCGACCGAGCCATCAAACTGGCGCGCAACAGGTGATTTGGTAGCATGGATGAAAGCCAACAAACGCATCGGCATTGGCGGGCTGGATACACGGCGTTTAACCCGTGCGATCCGTCAACAAGGCGCGCCGCATGTGGCGATTGAACATAACCCCGACGGAATTTTCGATATCGAAGCGCTGGTTGCAAAGGCGCGCGCCTTTCAAGGGCTAGAGGGGCTTGATTTGGCGATCAAAGTGACCTGCGCGCAATCCTATACATGGGATGAAATGAAATGGGCATGGCCCGAAAGCTATACGAAACGCACAGGCAAAGGCTATAAAGTTGTTGCGGTTGATTTCGGCGCAAAGCGCAACATTCTACGCTCGCTGGCGTCGGCTGGATGTGACGTAACGGTTTTACCCGCCACCGCCACAGGGGATGAAATTCTGTCGCATAATCCCGACGGCGTATTCCTGTCCAACGGGCCGGGCGATCCTGCCGCCACTGGTGAATATGCGGTGCCGATGATTAAACAGGTTCTGACCGCCGATATTCCGGTTTTCGGCATTTGTCTGGGGCATCAAATGCTGGCGCTGGCGCTTGGGGCGCAAACCATCAAAATGAACCACGGCCATCACGGCGCCAATCATCCGGTCAAAGACGTGGAAACCGGCAAGGTTGAAATCACCTCGATGAACCACGGCTTTACCGTTGACGCGCAAACCCTGCCCAAAGGCATCATCGAAACCCGTGTTTCGCTGTTTGACGGCTCGAACTGCGGCATTCGCGTTGACGGAAAACCGGTATTTTCCGTGCAATACCACCCCGAAGCCAGCCCCGGCCCACAAGACAGCAGCTTTTTGTTTGATCAGTTTGTTGCGGATATGGCGAAAAGGGCCAATTAATCCAAACTTTTAACCGACTGTTAATCATCCTCCCCAAAAATGGGGAGGCATTTTTAACTTATTGTCGGTATTTTCATGGCCTCTACGCTCCCTATCACTGCGACGCCTTTTTATAGCACCCATGTTGTGCGCAAACGCCGTGCCGGGCGCATGCCGATTGGTGAAATTCTGGTTGGCATGGGGGCGTTATCAAGTGCGGATTTGGCCAAAGCACTCGCCATTCAAACCCGCGAGGAAGCGCGGCTCGGTAATATCCTGATCAACCACGCCATGGTGTCGGAGCAGGATTTATATAGCGCGATGTCCTTGCAATATGGCACAGATCGCATTGATCTACCTGACATGCCCCCCGATCCGCGCCTTTCTACCGCGATATCGGCAGAATTTTGCATCACCCATGGGCTGATCCCGTGGCGCAATTTTGGTGGCGCAACCGTCATTGCCACATCAAACCCCCATCAGTTTGACAAGATCGAGGCAGAGCTCCCGGATACTTTAAAACCTGTGATCATGGCGATTGCCTCGGAACACGACATTCAGAATGCGATCATCCAAACCTACGCTGCGGATTTGATTGAAAAGGCCGAACACAAAACACCATCTACCGAAAGCTGCCGCACCTGGAATCCTGACAGGATGGCCCGCTTAACCCTTGCGGCCTGTCTGGTATTTCTGTCTTGTGTCCTTGTTGCCCCAACCCAAAGCTTTTCCGCGCTTACGGTCTGGGCGGTGTTTACTCTTGTATTGGGCACCGGATTAAAGCTGATTACCGCGATCAATCAATTCCTGTTCCAAAAACGCAAAACCACCCAATCCGGCCCACAAATAGAAACCACAATCGCCCGCCTGCCGGTGGTTTCAATCATGGTGCCGCTTTTCAAGGAAAAGGAAATCGCCTCACATTTGATCCGGCGTCTGAAACGTCTGAATTACCCCAAAGAACTGCTTGATATATGCCTGGTCACAGAGGCCGACGATCATATCACCCAAGATACCCTGAAACACACGCATCTGCCCCAATGGGTGCGCACAATCAAGGTGCCCAAAGGTAATGTGCGCACCAAACCACGGGCGATGAATTTTGCACTGGATTTTTGCCGCGGTTCGATCATTGGCGTTTATGATGCCGAAGATGCGCCGCACCCCGATCAAATTCATACGGTGGTTGAACGTTTTCACAATCGCGGTCAGGACGTGGCCTGCTTGCAAGGCATTCTTGATTTTTACAACGTCCGAACCAACTGGCTGTCGCGCTGTTTCACGGTTGAATACGCAACGTGGTTTCGGGTATTCCTGCCCGGCTTGGCGCGCTTGGGGTTCGTGGTGCCGCTCGGGGGAACCACACTGTTTTTCAGGCGCAACGCCTTGGAAAGGCTGGGGGGATGGGATGCCCATAACGTAACAGAAGACGCTGATCTTGGTATCCGGCTGGCCCGCCACGGCTATAAAACCGAAGTGATCGATACCGTCACCGAAGAAGAGGCAAACTGCCGCGCGCTGCCTTGGGTCAAACAGCGGTCGCGCTGGTTAAAAGGCTTTGCCATCACTTGGGCCGTGCATATGCGCAATCCGGTCAAGCTGTGGCAAGATTTGGGATTCAAGCGTTTTTTAGGCATCCAGATCCTGCTCATCGGCACCTTTTCGCAATTCCTTTTGGCCCCGCTTTTATGGTCGTTCTGGCTGATCCCGTTTGACATTCCCCACCCCTTGCGCGGCGCGATGGCAGACGAAGTATTCCTTGCGCTTGGTGCGTTATTTCTATTGTCTGAGGTGATCACAATATCCGTGGGCGTTTTTGCCGTAGCGCGTAAAAAACACCGGTTTCTTAGCCTGTGGGTGCCAACCATGCATTTCTATTTCCCACTGGGGGCGCTGGCCTCTTATAAGGCGTTTTACGAGTTGATGACGCGTCCGTTTTACTGGGATAAAACCACACACGGCGTTTTTAGCAGAACCGAAACAGAAGAAACCGACCGATCCTCGGCTTAATCCGTTCGTCTTTCAAACTGTGATGAATCAAGCTCCAACCGTGTTTCATAGGCTTTTGAAATATGCGCCTTAAGGGCGGTAAATGCCGCGTCCCCGTCGCCGTTTTCAATCGCCGTCACAATGGCGTCGTGTTCGTCAAGCGATCCTTCGCTGCGCCCTTCAACAGCCAGCGACGACGTGGCCAGCAACGCCATGGTGCGATGCACAAGATCAAGCTGTTGCACCAAATACCGATTGTGGGATGCCAGATGAATTTGCTTGTGAAA
>CAMZKY010000036.1 GCA_947311455.1 uncultured Marinosulfonomonas sp.
AGCTCATAACAGCAAGGCCAAAAAACAGGATCGCGACACTGCGCATAAACAGGCCGGTAATGTCATTGCCTTCCAGGGCGAAAAGCAAAAATACATATTTTTGCGCAAACCCCATTAAAAACGCCGACATAAGCAAAAGGGCCGCTGTGGCAATGCTAATCAGCTTAAAGGACAACAGATTCATGCAAAAACACCCGTTCTAAAGAGAACACATAGCTACCAGCGCATTCAGAAATTGTCTACGGTTTCGATTTAATTGCTGCGCTGCGGCGAAATCACTTGCAATCCCGTGCGCAATATTGTTGCGTATGCCTAACATTTTGTGAGGAACACCATGCGCATCGCTTTATATCCGGGAACGTTTGATCCGATTACACGGGGTCATATTGATATCATC
The DNA here is from genome assembly GCA_947311455.1 of uncultured Marinosulfonomonas sp. Taxonomy (GTDB): domain Bacteria; phylum Pseudomonadota; class Alphaproteobacteria; order Rhodobacterales; family Rhodobacteraceae; genus Profundibacter. The sequence continues at coordinate 398 of CAMZKY010000036.1, forward strand.
CGCCGCGCCTCGGCCCTGTTTGACAGGCTGGTCATTGGCGTTGCAATTAACCGCGACAAGGGGCCTTTGTTTTCGCTTGAAGAACGGGTTGCAATGATCAAAGCCGATTGCGTTGATATGTGTGATGAAACCGGATGCGAGATTGTTGTGCATCCATTTGAAAACCTTTTGATCAAATGTGCGCACGAAGTTGGAGCCAGGACCATCGTGCGAGGGCTGCGCGCTGTTGCAGATTTTGAGTATGAATATCAAATGGTTGGCATGAACCGTTCGCTTGATAGCAGCATTGAAACCGTGTTTTTAATGGCCGATGCCAAACACCAGGCTATTGCTTCAAAACTGGTGAAAGAAATCGCACGGTTGGATGGGGATGTTTCCAAATTTGTATCCCCTGCGGTGCACAAAGCCCTGACAGATAAATTTGGTGGTTAACGCCAAAAAGCCACGTATTCTATCAATTGCGTTAGCTTTTTGCCAAGGATCAAAGGCAGACTTTGCTCAAAAAAGAAATAATCCACTGCAAACACAGCAAGAATAACAATAGCAAAAAATATGGCAAGTTTATCGGTCATAAAATGGATATAACGCGTATTTCCGGCCCTTCCTAGGGGGGATTTCCGATAATTTCACTGAATGTAACAATCAACCCTTGGCGGCGGCAACATCCACCACGTGGCACAAAAAAACCATTCATTGCCAAACCACGCCAGACCCCGCCAACGGCACAGGCAATGGAATATTATTTCTGAATAGCCTTTAAATTCAGCCTGTTAGCGTAAATAGTTCAACGAACGCTAACAGGTGTTTTATTACATATGATATGTTACAGCAAAGATTTCACTTTATCTGCAACGGCTTGTGCAGTGATGCCGAATTTTTCATACAACACATCCGCCGGGGCCGAGGCGCCAAAGCTGTCCATGCCAACAAAGCCGGCCTTTACATATTTGCCACGCTCGCCGGTCAGCCAACGATCCCAGCCCATTTGCACACCGGCCTCAACCGCGACCCTGACAGGGCCACCGGGCAGAACGCGTTTGCGATATTGATCATCCTGCGCGGCGAACAATTCCATACACGGCATAGACACCACGCGGGTGCCGATACCTTCGGCCTCAAGCAATTCACGCGCGGCCAAGGCGATTTCCACTTCGGAACCCGTGGCCATAATGATGGCTTGGCGTTTGTCGGTGGCATCCGCCAAAACATAAGCCCCAAGTGCGACCATGTTTTTGGTTTTGTGGTCTTTGCGCACCGTTGGCAGGCCTTGACGCGACAAGGCCAGCACCGACGGGGTTTCTTTGGTGGTTAGGGCCATTTCCCACGCTTCGGCAGTTTCTACTGTGTCGGCAGGGCGGAACACCCAGGTGTTGGGGGTAGCACGTGAAATTGCCAGATGTTCAACCGGCTGGTGCGTCGGCCCGTCTTCGCCAAGGCCGATGGAATCGTGGGTCATTACAAACACCGTTGGAATACGCATCAACGCCGCCAGCCGCATTGCCCCGCGCGCATAATCGGTAAACGCCATAAATGTGCCACCATAGGCGCGCATACCACCGTGCAAAACCATGCCATTCATCGCCGCAGCCATGCCGTGCTCACGAATACCCCAGTAAATATAACGCCCCGAACGGGTTTCGGGCATGAACACCCCCAGATCATCGGTTTTGGTATTGTTTGATCCGGTCAGATCGGCCGAGCCGCCAACATTTTCGCCCATCAAAGGATTTACGGCCTTAAGAACGTTTTCACTGGCAGAACGTGTGGCAACCTTTGGCTGTTCCTCGGACGCTTGCTTTTTAAAGGCTTTGATCGTGGCTGACAATTTGCGCGGTGCGTCAAGCGCATAGGCCCGCTGGAATTCGCGTTGCTTATTGCCCGGGATGGTTAAAAACCGTTCTTTCCACGCGGCGTTTTCTTTTGATCCACGGTGGCCGATGGCTTCCCATTGGGCTTTGATTTCGGTGGGGATATCAAAGGCTTCGGCTGTCCAGCCATAGGCGGCTTTGGTGTCTTTGATCAGGGTTGCATCCGTCAAGGCGCCGTGGCCTTTGGAGGTGTCCTGCGCGCTTGACCCAAGCGCGATGTGGGTTTTACAAGCAATCATCGACGGTTTTTTGTGGCGTTTGGCGTTTGCAAGGGCTTCGTCAATGGCCTCAGGATCGTGGCCGTCAATTTCCTGCACATGCCAACCCGAGGCCTTGAAGCGCATCACCTGATCCGTGCGATCCGACAGGGAAACTTTACCATCAATGGTGATGTCATTGTTATCCCACAACACAATCAGCTTGCCCAATTCGTGGCGCCCGGCAATGCCGATGGCCTCTTGCGAGATGCCTTCCATCAGGCAACCATCACCCGTAATCACATAAGTGTAATGATCGACAACTTTCTTGCCATACCGCGCCCGCTGGATTTCTTCGGCCATGGCAAAGCCCACCGCGTTTGAAATGCCTTGGCCCAAAGGCCCCGTAGTGGTTTCAACACCGGCCACGTGGCCATATTCAGGGTGGCCTGCCGTGCGCGCGCCCCATTGGCGGAAATTCTTGATCTCGTCTAATGTCACCTCTTGGTAACCTGTCAGATGCAACAGCGAATAGATCAACATCGAACCGTGACCCGCCGATAGAATAAAACGATCACGATCGGGCCATTGCGGATCCGCTGCATCAAATTTCAGATGTTTTTCAAACAATACGGTGGCCACATCAGCCATACCCATCGGCATGCCCGAATGGCCGGAATTGGCGGCGGCGATTGCATCCATTGTTAAGGTGCGGATTGCGGCGGCGCGCATCCAGTGTTCAGGGTGGTTTTCGCGAAGGGCTTGAATATCCACGTGGCGTGTCCTTTGAAAAGTGAAAGTTACCCTTTTGATAGCAGCGTAATCGCCAAGATCAAGCGGGGCTTTCTGCCTATTCTAAAAAGGGGGGCGTATTTCACTGATTCATTGGTTAAACTAACGTTAATTGTAAGCAAGGGCCTGATTCGTCGGCAAGATTTAGCGCGACATCGATTAGGCCTTTGGGGCGAGGAGATTTTGAGTGAGCGAAATAGAAGAGTTGGAGCGCCGTCTGATCAGCGCATTGAACCGGATTGAAACCGGTGTAGCAGGATTGGCGCGGCCTGTTGAGGTTGCCGATACCAGCGATCAAGAAAGCGATCTGCAAGAAGCGCTTGAAGCCGAAAGAATGGCCAATGCCCAGTTGGAAGAACGGGTCAAAGCGATCAAATCCAAACAGGAAAATATGGTTGCATCGCTTGAGGCACAAGTCAAAGATCTGACGCAAGCCGCAGCCAATGATACGGCGACATTGCGCCAATTAAAACAAGTGAATGCCCAATTGCGTGAAAGCAACGCAGCGCTGCGCGAGGCCAATGAGGCCGGTGTTGGCGATGCGCATTTAATCAACAAAGCCATGCTGGCCGAACTCGAAGCGCTACGGGCAACGCGTGCTGCGGATGTGAATGATATGGATTCGATTCTTGCGGATTTAAAGCCGCTCATCAGGGAGGGCGCGTAATGGCCGAGATTGATATCAACATTGGCGGGCGGGTATTTTCCGTATCCTGCCAAGAAGGCGAAGAGCATTTCTTACAATCGGCAGCCGCATTATTAGATGCAGAAGCATCGGTTTTAACCTCCCAGATCGGGCGCATTCCGGAATCGCGCATGTTGCTGATGTCGGGTTTGATGTTGGCAGATCGCACCGCTGGACTAGAAGAGCAACTGCAAGATGCCGAACGCAAGCTTGGCGAACGTGATGCACTGATCGAAGAGTTGAACAATCGTCCTGCACCTGTTGCTGAAATTGTTGAAACTGTTCCGGCAGCGTTATCCGCTGCACTGGCCGATTTGGCCGGACGTGCCGAAGCGATTGCGGATCAAATCGACGAAAAATCCGTATAAATCTTTGAAATCGGGGCAGGGTGCGCGGATTTTGATTTTCGGGGCGAACTTGCCGCATTTTGGCATGACATATCAGACGCATATTACGTCGGTGCTGATCCGGATTGTTTGATCGCATACGAAGATCAGTTCGACGCATTTTTAGTATCGTCAATCAAAAATCCAATTTGCGCAAACATGGTAATGGTATGTGCAGATCAAACACGATTTATCCGCAAAGCAATGTTGCAAACCAATCCGGTTCTTGTACTGGCGTTTTATCAAAATATACTTTGTGAGAATGGCACGATCGTAAATCTACAAGATCGGCAAAATAAACAATTCATGAACGAAGCGTTAAAAACTGCACATGCAGAGATCCACATGGAAGGCGGCCTATAAATGTAAATCATTGGCAGGAAAGGATTGATACGCATAACGCATAATCAGTATTATGTTATTATTAGACAATGCCCAAATGCTATTTATTGCTGTATTTACTGCGCATTACGCAATTTTCTTAAACAATGGCATTTTCCCTAAATGGCTGCCCTGTCAAAACCCTTTCAACACCAAGGTCTTTGAAATTAATGGACTGATATGCACCTGTGGTGATCAATTCTGCAATTCCACGGCCAATAGCTGGCGCTTGTTGCAAGCCGTGTCCACTAAATCCATTCATCAAATATAGATTATCCCAATTCGGATGTTTGCCAATGATCGCGTTCTGATCAAGCGTATTGTAAGCGTAATGCCCAGCCCAAGCTGACAAAACCTTAACCGCATCAAACCCGGGCGCACGATGATACAACCGCTCCCACAAATCGTCTTCAAAGAGTTTAAGATCAGGTTCAAAATCATCGGCAGCGCATTTTTCATCCTTTTCCGGCACCATTGCGCAAATCCAGTGCCCATGTTCGGGACGTAAATAAAATCCGCTATGACACACCAGTAGCGGCGCATCAGGATGAATTGCATTTGGTGCGTCAATCATAAAAACTGTTCTTTTACGGGCTTCTACGGGAATATCTTCATGTAAATACCTCATAATATCTGCCGCAGATGTTCCGGCAGCATTGATTACAATACCCGCATCAATACGCTGCCCCGAGGCCAGTTTTATTTGGCAAATGCGCCCCTTTTCCGTGCCAAATCCGCAAACGCTGTCCCGAATATATTCCACATTCTTGGCCCGCGCCGCACGGCGAAAACCATCAAGTAGCGCCATATTATCAAACCATCCTTCATCAACTGCGCCATAACTGGCAAGATCAACATCAGATGTGTTTAGCCAAGAAAACCTACTTTTGAGCGCATCAGGGGTGAATAGCCGCGTTTGGGCGCCATATTGATTTTGCATCACAACAGCATCCCGCATCGCGTCACTTGATTGGGGTGTGCCAGACAAAAAGAGATACCCGTTTTCTTTCAGGCTCAATGGGTTAACATGCGCATCCAATCCGTCGAAATGATCTGTAACATTCTTAATAAATTCAATGCCATACCTGGATATCTTCACGTTAATATCGGTGGTGAATTGTTGCCGGATCGATGCCACGGACAACGCCGTTGAACTGTTTTTATAACTTGGATCCGGCTCGATAACCACAATCTGCGTGGATGGATCGGTGAATTTGGATAACCAAAAGGCTGCTGAACTGCCCATGACAGCACCGCCGATAATGGCAATATCATACGCCGTATTCCCCATTCTGAAGAAATCCTTTCACCTTTTTGTAACAGATATAGGAAAACGGACACAAAACAATCAATCTTCTTGATCGGCATTATCGTTTTACCTAGGGTAACTCAAAGAGATTGGGGATTCTCATGAAATCGATTCTAATTCTGAACGGGCCAAACCTGAATCTATTGGGAAGCAGGCAGCCTAATGTTTATGGTGCAACCACCCTGCCCCAAATTCAGGAAAACTGCGTTGAAAAAGCCGATATCCTGAACATAAAAATCGATTTTATCCAATCTAACCATGAAGGTGCATTGATTGACGCGCTGCATGGGGCCAAGGGCGTCCATGATGGAATTATCCTGAATGCCGGCGCTTATACCCACACGTCCATCGCCATTATGGATGCGATCTCTTCTGTTGAATTACCTGTTATCGAGTTACATCTTTCCAACATTCATGCACGCGAACCATTTCGCCATAAATCCTTCATCGCACCCGTTGCCGTGGGGGTGATTGCCGGATTTGGGCCGCACGGATATGTGCTGGCATTAGAGGCGATGGTTGCACATTTAGGGCAGTAACATGTTACTCGACTATCTCGAACAGATAACCACAGCAGAAACCATCGAAGATCTTTGGGATATTCACACCAAAAAAATGGCAACCTATGGATTTGGTCGGCTTTTGTATGGATATACGCGCTTTAAAACTAACAAATCATTGGGCGATCCGCTTGATACTTTGATGTTAACCAACTGTTCCCAAGAGTATATCGATGGGTTCATAAAAACAGGTTTGTATTTCAACGGGCCGATGATGCCTTGGGCACTTGAAAATTCCGGCGCATGCAGTTGGGGCTGGGTTCAGGCGAAGTTGAATGAAAACTTATTTACCGCATCAGAATTGCGCGCGGTCGCCTTTAATCAAAAAATGGGTATCACCGCAGGATATACAGTAAGTTTCCCATCAAAATCAAACCGCAATAAGGGCGCAACCGCATTGGCCGCCGATGTTGGAATGACACAAGACGATATTGACGCCATTTGGGATGAACACGGACGCGAAATTCTATTAATGAACAATGTTGCCCATCTCAAGATAATCAGCCTCCCTTATTCAAGCACACGGCGCGCGCTAACCCCCCGCCAACGCGAGGCATTAGAGTGGGTCAGTGAGGGTAAAATCATCCAAGACATTGCAACGATTATGGATTTAACCCCCGCAACAATTGAAAAGCATCTTCGCCTTGCGCGCGAGGCACTGGATGTTGAAACCACAGCCCAAGCCGTTTTAAAAGCATCAATCAAAAACCAAATATTCGTGATTCAGGGTTAAATTACATTACGATCAATTGTTCACCCCAGCTTTGAGATGTCCGGTTAATGATTTTTTTTGAATCGTTATCCGATTGAATTAACAATTTAACCTAAATTTTCAAAGGTATGGAATCCCATACTTTCTTTCCTCTACGTAAAGATGCATTCTATACATGTTCCGTGAGTGGTGGCGTTTTCGCCTGGGAACATCGGGGGAAGGAACCATGTGATTTCATGGTGATCACCCCTACCGGGTGACCGGATTTTGTCGGCGGAAAGGGAGGATATTACCTTTTCCGTCGATACCTTATATACGCTTGTTCTCATCCCCAATTAGGCGGGCGGATATTTGAAATGGCACAGTCCTGCCCGGCTGTGCCATTTTAATTACCCTGCACAGCAAGACAGCTTTTTAACATCCTTTTCAAAGGTTTGCGCGGCAAGTTTAATCCCTTCAACCGTGGTAAGATAAGGAAAGATCATTGCCCCTACATCATCATAGGTCATGCCGGATTTAATCGCGAGTGCCGCAGTTTGGATTGAATCTGCACCTTCGGGGGCCAAAATATGCGCGCCAATCAGTTTTTTGCCGGTTTTCTCGGCCACCAGTTTGATCAAACCACGGGTATCACGGGCCGCCAATGCGCGTGGCACATGCTCAAACGGTAGAACAGAAACCACAGTTTCAATCCCTTGCGCCTGTGCGGCGGATTCTGTCAGGCCAACACTGGCCACTTGTGGATCACAAAACACCACGGCGGGCATGATGCTGTTATCATAGCGCAGGCCTGCATCGCCAATCGCATTATTGGCGGCAATTTTTGCACCGTAGGCCGCCATATATACGAACTGATCGCGCCCCGTTACATCCCCGGCGGCATAGACATGGGCCACATTGGTTTGCATTTGATCATTTGTCACAATGCCGCCGCGCCCATCGGTTTCAATGCCGGCCCGTTGCAGATCAAGGCCATCGGTGTTGGGCACCCTGCCCGTGGCTAACAACAGTTTTTGCGCGCAAATGTCCAAGGCCGTGCCAGATTTTATCGCGTGCAATGTTACGATGCCCCTCGAATTAGACAAGGATTGATAGGTTAGGCCGTCCAACACGGTGATGCCTTCTTCGGTAAAATACGAGGTTAAGGCCATGCTGATTTCAGGCTCTGCCTCGGGCAGCAAACCACGGCGCGTGACAATTGTTACTTTAACGCCAGCACGGGCAAATATCTGCGCCAGCTCCACACCGATATAACCGCCCCCCATGATCATCAATGAATCCGGCAATGTTTCCAATTCCAACGCCGAGGTGCTATCAAGCCAGTCAATATCCGCCAGCCCGTCAATATCGGGAATATGCGGGCGCGATCCGGTGGCAATAATGATTTTCGGTGCGGATAAGGTTTCACCCACCACAGTGACCGCCCCGTCAGCGGTAAATTTCGCCGCCCCTGTCCTGTAATCCACATCGGGATAATTGGGCAAAACATCAATATATTTCGCCCCGCGCAATTCATCGACAAGCGCCTGTTTTTGGCGCACAATGGCGGCCCAATCCGTGATCTGCGCCCGCGCAGATACCCCTTCAAACCGCGCGCTGGCCTTGGCCGTATGGGTGATTTCAACAGCGCGGATCATCGCCTTTGACGGCACACAGCCGACATTCACACAGGTGCCACCAATAGTGCCATCACCAATTAACGCGACACGCACGCCCAGATCCGCGGCGGTAATTGCGGCAGAAAATCCGGCGGATCCCGCGCCGATGACAATCAGGTCATAGCCATCTTGGTTTGCACAACAATCGCTCATGTCTTTGCCTCCTGTGGCTTACGCCGCAATGCGTTCAGATTTAAAGCGGAGAAACAGCACTGGGCGGCGATGATCGTGCCGAGGATACTTTCCTTTAGTGTTTTTCTTTGTGACATGGGAATTCCTTTTGTGGCTTTCTGCGTTGCCAGCTGTATACGATCTGTAGTTACTACAGATGCAAGAGGTTTTATGATGAATGTAAAACAATCTTCGCGCGCTTACGGGATTGGCGAACTCTCCCGCGAAACCGGCGTGAATATCGAAACCATTCGCTATTACGAACGCATCGGCATTACCCCGAAACCGGATCGCAGCGCAGGGGGGAACAGGCAATATTCGATGGACGATCTAAAGCGCCTGTCATTTGTCAAACGTGCCCGTGGGCTTGGGTTTTCCCTAGGCGAAATTCGTGGATTGTTTGGGATGGTGGACGATCAATCCTCGACCTGTAAACAGGTGCATGATCTCACAATGACCCATCTGCATGTGGTGCGCGATAAAATCAACGCCTTACAAGAAATGGAACGTGCCCTATCGGATATGGTAGCGCAATGCGGGCAAGGCAATGTGCCGGATTGCCCAATCATTGACGCAATGTTCGGAATCTAAATGTTAACAGTTTCACAGCGCACGGTGTGTTAACACGTTCATTTCCATAAAATTAGCCATACGTTTGCCATACGCTTGCCATACGTTTGCCATACAGCGTTTTTTTGCCAATTCCCTTGTTAATAAGGGTTATTCATTGATTAAACCCGAAACAGGGCCTGAAATGAAAAACGGCCCCGCAAAACTGCGAGGCCGTTAACAATTTCAAAAATGACTTAGGCTTAGCCTTTGGCCATTGCCGCAACTTCAGCGGCGAAATCTTCTTCTTTTTTCTCGATGCCTTCGCCCACTTCGAGACGAGCAAAACCAGTGATTTCAACGCCGGCTTCTTTCGCAGCTGCGCCAACTGTCAGGTCAGGATTGATCACAAAAGACTGACCAAGCAATGTCACCTCAGAGAGGAACTTTTTCATCCGGCCAACGATCATTTTTTCGATCACTTGCTCGGGCTTGCCAGATTCACGGGCTTGCTCGGTCAGGATGGATTTTTCTTTTGCAACAACGGCTTCGTCCAGATCAGCTTCGGACAATGACGCCGGGTTTACCGCTGCAATGTGCATCGCAACCTGACGGCCGAATGCCTCATTATCGCCTTTCAGGGCCACAAGAACACCAATTTTGCCCATGCCGTCCACAACCGCGTTATGCACATAAGATACAACAACATCGCCGCTTAGGGCCGTCATACGACGCACAGACATGTTTTCGCCAATCACTGCAACTTTGTCGGTTACAGCGGCTTCAACAGATTTCCCACCCATATCGGCGGCCTTCAGCGCCTCGGTGCTGTCCACAGACAATGCCACTTGGGCAATATCACCAACCATGGCTTGGAAATCGGCATTTTTGGCAACGAAATCGGTTTCCGAGTTCACTTCAACCGCAATCCCTTTGCCACCGGTAAGCGCCACAGCAACCAGACCTTCCGCCGCTGTGCGACCGGATTTTTTGGCAGCCTTGGCAAGGCCTTTGGTGCGCAGCCAATCGGTTGCAGCTTCCATATTGCCATCGTTTTCAACAAGTGCTTTTTTTGCGTCCATCATGCCAGCACCAGTGCTAGCACGAAGTTCTTTTACCATTGCAGCTGTAATCGCCATTATGGATCTCCTGAAATTGGAATTCAAATCACGGGCAAGGCCCCTGCCCCGCCCGTTTGTTTTAAGTTGCTGAAATTACTCAGCTTTTGCTTCTTCTGCGGCAGGCTCTGCTGCAACTTCTTCAACCATGCCGTCCTCAAGAGCGCCAAGATCAATACCGTCAGCACCCATGGCCGCAGTCATACCGTCAAGCGCCGCACGGGCCGCAAGATCGGTGTAAAGAGCAATGGCGCGCGCTGCGTCATCGTTGCCCGGGATGATGTAATCAACACCATCTGGGTTACAGTTGGAATCAACCACAGCAACAACAGGAATGCCCAGTTTGTTGGCTTCGGCGATGGCAAGATCTTCTTTGCGCACGTCGATCACGAACAACAGATCAGGAACGCCGCCCATTTCGCGGATACCGCCAAGGCTGGCTTGCAATTTAGAGCGATCACGTTCAATGCCCAACAATTCTTTTTTGGTCAGGCCTTCGGCGCCGCCCTCAAGTTTTTCGTCGTGGTCTTTTAGACGTTTGATCGATTTTGAAACCGTTTGCCAGTTGGTAAGCGTGCCGCCCAACCAACGGTGGTTCATGTAATATTGTGCTGACTTTTCAGCAGCTTCGGCGATTGCACCGGCGGCTTGACGTTTGGTGCCAACAAAAAGAATGCGGCCCCCTTTGGCGGCTGTATCGCGGATAACCTGCAACGCCTGATCCAGCATAGGAACAGTTTGTGTAAGATCCATGATGTGAATGCCGTTACGCTTGCCGTAGATAAACGGGCCCATTTTGGGATTCCAACGTTGGGTTTGGTGACCAAAGTGTACGCCTGCCTCAAGCAGCTGACGAAGAGTAAATTCTGGAAGCGCCATGCTTCTTTCCTTTCCGGTTTGAACCTGGGGTGGGGGCAGAGCGGATGCTCAACCGGCGGACGCGGCGGGATTTCTCCCCGCTTCGCCCATCCCCACCTGTGGGATGAATAGCGCGCGTATACGTCGGGTTTAGGCCGTTGGCAAGCATAAATCGTGGTTAAAAGAACACCCGCTCAAAGAACCAGTACGCGCCAACGGCAGCAATCAGTAAAGACGCCGGATTAGAGATGCGCTTGCGATACCAATCTTTGTGGCGAAACCAGTATCCAACCGCCAGAAAAGTCAATGAAATAACGGTTAACTGGCCCAATTCAACACCCACGTTAAACGCAATCAGAGCTGGAAAAAACTGGTCTTCTGGTAGGCCGATTTCCCCCAGAACCGAAGCAAAGCCAAGCCCGTGTAACAGACCGAATCCAAAGATCACAAAAGGGCGCCATTTGCTTAGGCCTGATGTAAAGACATTCTCGATGGCCACAAACGTAATAGATGCGGCGATCAGCGGCTCTACAATCGCCGGAGAGACGGACACCCAGCCAAGCGCCCCAAGGGCCAGCGTAACAGTGTGAGCAAGGGTGAATGCCGTGACCTGCCACAATAATGGCCGCAGATGGATCGACAGAAAAAACAGCCCCAGAACAAACAGGATATGATCCAATCCCTTGGGCAGGATGTGGTCAAACCCGATCGGGATATAGGACATAAAGGTTTGAAAGCCGTTCAGACGTGAACCGCCGATGATGGGGATTTCGGGGCTGATTTCGCCGCTGCGCAAATAGCCGGTATAGCCGTCTTCCACGTCGATATGACGCAATACCAACGTGCCAAATCGTTTATCCCAGCCAAACCGGATATTTTCAGTTCCCTTAGGCAGTGAAGCACTCAATGATATAAACGAGGGGCGCGGAACGGTTAAATCACCGATTTCGCTCACTTTTATTCCGTTCAATATAATCGGAACGGAGGTGCCGCTTGAGGTGAGAAACAAACCGCTTTCAATCAAGGCCCAGTTTTCATTTGCAAGTTTTTGCAAATCTTCAGGCGGCAATTTACGAAGCGCGTCATAACTGCCTGCTTTATCGGTGTCATTGGTGTTTTCAACCCCGTCCAGATCAATTCCGGCAACAAAGGCTTCTAGGTTCACCCGTAGTTCCAAGGTGAATTTTCCGTCATTGGTTGAAAGATCGCCAATCGAGGGTGTAACCTCATGCGCCGATAGCGATTGCGTGAACAGCACCAGTATCAGGGTTGACAATAGTGCCCACACCCCATTCTTTGACGACATGAAAATTCCGACTACGCTCATAGCCCCGCTCCTGTTTAGTGCCACCATAGTGCTGGGGGCGATTCCCGTGTCCGCCCATGAGTTTTGGTTATTACCAAAGAATTTTCAACCGAAAACTGGCCAAACATTAGAAGTTGAAGTCAGAAACGGACAAAAATTCGCCGGTGGCGCGCTAGGGTATTTTCAAACGTCGGTTGCACGGTTCGAGAAAATTCAAAATGCCGTCGCGCAGAGGATTAAATCCAGATCAGGCGATTTTCCCGCCGCCTCCTTTTCGGTGGAACAAGATGGATTGATGATACTGGTCTATCAATCCACACCAACCACTTTAACCTATCGTTCCTATGAATTGTTCAAAGGCTTTGTCGAACATAAGAAATTGGGCGATACCCTTGCCCGCCACGAAGAACGCGCGTTGCCCCATGAGCGTGTCAGGGAAAGCTATACCCGATTTAGCAAATCGTTGGTTGGCATTGGCACAGCAATTGGGGCGGATCAAAACACGGGCATGTTAACAGAAATTGTTGCCCTTAAAAATCCGTATACCGATGATCTAACGGCCGGTTTGCCGGTTCTGTTGTTATATAAAGACACGCCTAGACAGCATCAACAGATTGAAATATTTGAAAAAACACCGGAAGGCGTGGTCAATATCAGCACTGTAATGACAGATAGTAAAGGCCATGCTACAATCCCTGTAAACGCAGGTTCTATCTATATGCTGGACGCTGAAGTCATGCGCGAGCCAACCGCAGAGCTGGCGCAATCCGCCGATGTTATGTGGGAATCCCTTTGGGCAAATCTTACCTTTAAAGTGCCAAATAATTAGCCTGATGACCTTGTAAATCATATCTATTAGCGCCATGAACAACGCATGACAAAAACAGATGAAATCCTTTGTATCGGCAGCGTTCTTTGGGATGTGATTGGCCGCTCCGCCAGCCATATGAAAGTCGGCTCTGACGTGCCGGGCCGCATCATTCGCTTGCCCGGTGGCGTGGCGATGAATATCGCCATGACGCTGCGCCGTTTTGGTTTGGCTCCGGCGCTTCTTACCACCATAGGAAAAGATGCCGAGGGGATCGAGCTGATCAATGCCTGTCAATCGATGGGAATGAACACTGATTTCATTTATATCTCGGAAGATTTGCCAACCGATAAATATATGGCGGTCGAAGGCGCAAATGGCTTGATTGCCGCGATTGCAGACGCGCATTCCCTTGAGGCGGCTGGGTCAAAAATACTTGCCGCACTACAAGACGGACGATTAGGGGACAACGAAAATCCTTATGACGGGATCATTGCGCTGGATGGAAATCTAACCATCACCTTACTTGAAGAAATTTCCAATAGCCCCTATTTCGCCAAAGCAGATCTAAGGGTCGCGCCCGCATCCCCCGGCAAAGCCGAGCGTCTTTCGGCCCTGCTTACCCATCCAAATGCCACGCTTTATGTGAATTTGGAAGAGGCCGGATTGCTGTGCCAAAGACAATTCGAAAGCTCCCAAAAAGCCGCCAAAGCCCTGATTGAAAAAGGCGCAAATCGGGTTTTGGTTACGGATGGTGGAAAATCTGCATCCATTGGCACCAGCTCTGGTGTCTCGACGCAAAAGCCACCCGAAGTATTGGTCACGCGTGTGACAGGTGCCGGCGATACATTTATGGCCGCGCATATTGCCGCGGAACTGCGTGGCGAAGCCGAAGAATTTGCGCTTAAACGCGCCCTAGAAGCCGCTGCAACATTTGTTTCAGGAGAAACGCCTTTATGACACTCGAAATCAGGTTTTCCCCCGAAGTAAAGCACGCACGCGACATTGGCCTGCCCATCGTTGCGTTGGAAAGCACAATCATCACCCATGGCATGCCGTATCCCCAAAACGTGGAAACAGCCCGCAAAGTAGAAGCCTGCGTTCGTAAAAACAGCGCAATTCCGGCGACGATCGCGATCCTTGATGGCGCTTTACATGTCGGGTTGACGGATGATCAGCTTGAAACCCTTGGCCAAGCCAAAAATGTTGCCAAGCTCTCGCGCGCTGATTTTGCTGCCTGTCTGGCAACGGGCGGCACAGGGGCCACCACCGTGGCCGCAACAATGATTGCAGCACATTTGGCCGATATTCGGGTTTTTGCCACAGGTGGAATTGGCGGTGTGCATCGCGGGGCTGAAAACAGTTTTGATATATCTGCCGATTTGGCCGAGCTTGCCCATACACCCGTTACCGTTGTTGCAGCGGGGGCCAAAGCAATTTTGGACATCCCTAAAACGCTGGAAGTGTTAGAAACCTACGGGGTGCCGGTAATCACCTTTGGCCAAGACGATTTCCCTGCTTTTTGGTCACGGTCTTGCGGCTTGGCCTCGCCTATTCGAATGGATCACGCGGCCCAAATCGCCCGCGCGGCAAAGCTTCGTGCACAAATGGGCATTCCTGGCGGGCAACTGGTGGCAAATCCGATCCCGAAAGATGCCGAAATCCCAAATGCAGTATTGGCACCAATCATTGAACAGGCTTTAAATGATGCGTACGCCCAAGGTGTTTCGGCAAAGAATGTTACACCGTTTCTGTTACAGCGCATTTTTGAGCTTACAGACGGAGAATCGTTGGCTGCCAATATTTCTTTGGTTTTAAACAACGCTAAATTGGCCAGTCAAATTGCGGTTGAACTTGCTGTTTAGAAAAACATTCCGCAGGCACTCAGCAATAACACGCAAATATGAGTATTTTTTGGTTAGGGTTATTGTGTCATAGGGTGAGACTCCTTACATGTGTCGCGGTAATTTAGGTATTGAATTCATGACAAAAAAGCCCCTTTTGGAACATCCCGAGCGCCGCCGCCGTAGCTGGTTTGGTGGTTTCCGCACCAATTTTTTCACCGGATTGGTGGTTGTTGCCCCGATTGGCATGACACTTTGGCTGATTTGGACAGTAACTGGCTGGATTGATAGCTGAGTGCGTCCGTTTATACCGCAACGGGTTTTTGATTTGGTACCTGAGTTGTTCGCCACAGAGGCCGAAGGTGGCTATAGCCTGATTGATTTGCGCGGTGTCGGGGTGATTATCTTTTTGATTTTCACCGTGATCGTTGGCTGGATGGCCAAAGGCATTTTAGGGCGCTCGCTGTTGTCTTGGGGCGAAGGTATGGTTGACCGGATGCCTGTTGTACGTTCAATTTATAACGGTTTGAAACAAATTGCCGAAACGGTTTTTGCTCAGTCTGAAACATCGTTTGATAAGGCTTGTTTGGTTGAATATCCCCGCAAGGGCATTTGGGCGATTGCATTTATTTCCACCACGGCCAAAGGCGAAATCAATGCTAAAATCCCCGTGAATGAAGGCATCATTTCGGTGTTTTTGCCAACCACCCCGAACCCGACATCCGGTTTTTTGCTGTTTGTCCCTAAAAGTGACGTGATCGAGCTGGATATGACAGTCGAAGACGCGGCAAAATTGGTGATTTCGGCAGGGTTGGTTTACCCCAACAGCAAAGATCCAAGCCAACCTGCAAAAATCGAAGACAAACCCCACTAAGGCTGATAGTTTTCGCGTAAGAACGGCACATCACGAGGGGGGGCGCCCTCTAACTCCTGCGCATATTGATGGCCCGAATATACGGCCATCGCAATTGTGCCCGGGGCATAACAATCACCGATTTTGGTGGCTGAAATGATCCCCAGGTCTTTGAATTTTGGCTGATTTTCGACCACCTCGTTAAACAATCCATCGGTTGGAATACGGGTGGTCACTGGAATCACTTTATCCGCCCCGATTTTCTGTTCTTTGCCTGTGTAGGTGCAAGCCAAAGTCACATCACCATCACCAACAGACACCAAATTATGCGCGCAGATTATTTTGATGCCTTTTTCAATCAGTTGTTTTTGAATGCGGTGTTGTTCCATAGTAAGCGCCGCCCATTCCGACACCATATCGGACGGGGTAACCAGGGTAACGTTGTGGCCATGATCGGCAAGGCGTTCCGCGATGACACTGGCCATATAATAGTGATCATCATCATAAATAACGATATCGCCCGTGGTTTTGCCACCAACCAGAATGTAATCCGGTGAAATCAGTTTCGTAAGTTTGGTCTCGGTCAATGGCTTCAGGATGCTGCGCCCTACCCCATCAGCCCGCCATTTCGCCCCTTGAGCAAAGACAAAATGCTCGGCGGGGAATTCCATAACATCCTCAATACGCAGGAAACTTTTGGTATAGGCCTTTACGTTGGGCATTTGTTCGATCTTATGCAAACGGTGGTCAATCACCCGTTTCCATTCGCTTAACCCGGGCATTTTGGCCTCGTGCAGCACACGCCCGCCAAATTCCTGCGCCCCTTCGGCGAGCGTAACATCATATCCACGTTTCCCAAGCGATAGCGCCGCCTCAAGCCCTGAAGGGCCACTGCCAATGACCAGCACGGCATTGTCGGATGTTTTGGGGGCGATAATTTCGGGATGCCAGCCTTTGCGGTATTCTTCGCCCATGGTTGGGTTTTGGGTACAGCGAATGGGGGTGGCCATGTAATCGCCCATCACGCAGATATTACAGCCGATACATTCACGGATATCGTCCTGATTGCCATCGCGGATTTTATTGGGCAAAAACGGATCGGCAATCGAGGGCCGCGCCGCGCCAATCAGATCAAGCACCCCGCGTTTGATTTGTGACACCATGGTGTCGGGCGAGGTAAACCGCCCCACACCGACAACGGGTTTGTTTGTCACTTGCTTTACAAATCGTACATAATCTTCCTGCGCGCCCTCACGGCCAAAACGCGAAGGCAGGGTGTCATTGGCCCACCCCGCCACGTTTACGTCCCACAAATCAGGGATATCGGCCAGCATTTCAACGATTTCCTTGCCTTCCACATCCCACCGCATGCCGTCAACGCCCATCAGCTCGTCCACAGCAAACCGGAACGGCACCGCGCAGGTGTCGCCCACGGCATCGATGGTTTCTTCAAGGATTTCACGGGTCAGGCGCACACGGTTTTCAAGGCTGCCGCCGTATTCATCCATACGCTGATTGTAACGGGGCAGCATGAAATGCATCAGCACGGTCATGTTGTGGCCCGCATAGGTATAGATCAAATCATATCCCGCGCGTTTGGCCCGCAGCGCCGCATCACGGTGCCAGCGGCGCAGATCACGGATGTCTTGCTTGTCCATGGCGCGGGCCTGAAACGGGTGGCGTGACAGGGTGGCCATATTGCTGGGTGCAATCGGGGCCATGCGGGAAAAATAATTGCCCACATTGGGGCCGTTATGCACCAGTTCAATCCCCGCAAGCCCGCCATGGTCATGCACTGCATCGGTCATGCGCTGGTGGGTGGGCAGATCGCTATCATCCCAAAGGCGCATCAGGGAGCCGGGGGAAAGATCACTGCTGGGATGTATTTCGGCCTCCTCGGTGCAGACCACGCCCCAGCCGCCTTCGGCCTTGATTCCACGCATTTTGGCCATGGCTTGGGGAAATCTGTGGCCCATGCCGTTGCACTGGGGCACCTGATAGAATCG
>CAMZKY010000037.1 GCA_947311455.1 uncultured Marinosulfonomonas sp.
ACATCGCCCCTTTTGCCCGCGATTGGGAAAAGGCTGGCGACATCCCCAAGGATTTATGGCCTAAATTGGCAGAACTTGGGTTTGGCGGCTTGTATGTGTCTGAGGAAAACGGAGGATCAGGGCTAACCCGTTTGGACGCGACGTTGGTGTTTGAGGCGCTTTCGATGTCCTGTCCCTCGGTTGCGGCATTCCTGTCGATCCACAACATGTGCGCGGCGATGATTGATAAATTCGCCAGCCCCGCGTTGCGCGACAAATACCTTCCCAAAGCGATCACCATGGAAACCGTGTTTTCCTATTGCCTGACCGAACCCGCGTCAGGATCGGATGCGGCCGCGTTGAAAACCAAAGCTGTAAAAACCGATACGGGCTATGCCCTGACCGGCACCAAAGCTTTTATTTCGGGCGGCGGATATTCCGACGCCTATATCGTTATGGCGCGCAGCGGCGACGCGGGGCCAAAAGGTATTTCGGCGTTTATCGTTGAAGATGGCACAACGGGCATTTCCTATGGCGGTCTTGAGGAAAAAATGGGTTGGCGAAGCCAACCGACACGCCAAGTGCAATTGGACGATTGCAACATTCCCGATGAAAATTTAATTGGTGAACTGGGCAAAGGTTTCACATATGCGATGAAAGGCCTGGATGGCGGGCGTTTGAATATTTCCGCCTGTTCCCTTGGCGGGGCGCGCGCCGCCCTTGATGCGACGCTGGAATATATGGGTGAACGTCAGGCTTTTGGTAAGCCGATTGATCAATTTCAGGCACTGCAATTTCGCCTTGCCGATATGGAAATCAAACTGGCCGCCGCGCGTGTATTCTTACATCAAGCCGCCTCAAAGCTGGATCAAGGTGCGCCGGACGCGACCAAACATTGTGCAATGGCCAAGAAATTTGTCACCGAAGCCGGATCAGAAATTGCCAATCAATGCCTGCAACTCCATGGTGGCTATGGCTATCTGGCGGATTACGGCATCGAAAAACTGGTGCGCGATTTGCGGGTGCATGAAATCCTTGAGGGCACCAATGAAATCATGCGCCTGATTGTGGCGCGTCAAATGCTGGCGGAGCGTGGTTAATGGCAGAGGTAAACATACGGGTTGAAGGCGCGGTTGGCCGTATCACGATCAACCGCCCCGATGCCCTGAACGCGATTTCCTATGATATGTGTATGGAGATCGAAAAGGCGCTGGATATGTGGCGCGATGACAATTCCGTGGAAATGCTGTTAATTGATGCCGCTGGTCCGCGCGCCTTTTCGGCGGGTGGCGATATTTCGGTGATCTATGACGCCGCCAAAAACGGCAAAATGGACTACGTGCAAACCTATTGGCGCGATGAATACCAGATGAACGCCAAATTATATGAATATCCCAAACCCACAGTCAGCTTTATGCAAGGTTTTACCATGGGGGGCGGCGTTGGTGTTGGCTGTCATTGTTCGCATCGGATTGTTGGCGAAAGCAGTAAAATCGCCATGCCGGAATGCGGCATTGGGCTGGTGCCGGATGTTGGCGGCTCAATGCTGCTGGCCAATGCGCCGGGACATTGCGGAGAATATATGGGCACAACAGGCACGCGCATGGGGCCTTCGGATGCGATTTTTGCAGGGTTTGCCGATCACTATGTACCCGAAGACGACTGGCCTGCCCTGATGGCGGTTTTGTTGGAAACCGCCGATCCGGTTCATGCGGAAAATGCCAGTGTAACGCCGCCAAAAGGCAATCTCCCTGATAATCGCGATGAAATTGATCAGCATTTCGGCGGGAAATCATTGCAGGAAATCCTGGCTTCGCTTGAGGGATCGCAAACGGAATTCGCCACAAATGCACGTAAATTACTGCTGCGCAGCGCGCCTCTTTCAATGGCCTGCACCCTTGAAATCATTCAGGAATTACGCGGCACAGATGATATTCGCAAGGCGCTGGAATTGGAATATCGCTTTACCTATCGCTCGATGCAAGATGGCGATTTTATCGAAGGTATCCGCGCGGCAATTATCGATAAAGATCGCAACCCGAATTGGCAACACTCAATACATGACGACATTGCCGACGCGGTAAAAAACATGCTGGCCCCGCTTGGCCCCGACACCCTGACATTTGAGGAGAGATAAGATGAAAGTAGGATTTATTGGCTTAGGCAATATGGGTAGCCCGATGGCAGAAAATCTGGCCAAAGCCGGCCATGAGGTCACAGGGTTTGATCTTGCTGCACCCTGCCCCGATGGTGTGCGCAAAGCCGATACCGCAGCTGAAGCCGCCAAAGGCCAAGACGTGGTGATCACCATGTTGCCAAATGGCCAAATCCTGCGCGCTGTTGCAGAAGATATCATCCCCGCCATGCAAAACGGTGCGGTTTTGCTGGATTGTTCCACTGTGGATGTGGATAGCGCGCGTGCCGTTGCCGAACAATGTGACATGGCGGGTTTGATGGCGGTTGATGCCCCTGTTTCTGGCGGTGTTGGTGGTGCTTCTGGTGGTACGCTTACCTTTATGGCGGGTGGCTCGGATGATGCTTTTGCCAAGGTATCGCCCCTGTTTGATGTGATGGGGCAAAAGGCCGTGCATTGTGGTGCCTCCGGCGCGGGGCAATCCGCTAAAATTTGTAATAATATGATCCTTGGTGCCACCATGATTGTCACCTGCGAGGCTTTTGCGCTGGCCGATAAACTGGGCCTTGATCGTCAGAAAATGTTTGACGTGGTTAGCACCTCATCCGGTTATAGCTGGACAATGAACGCCTATTGCCCCGCCCCGGGTGTTGGCCCGACATCGCCTTCCGATAACGATTACCAACCTGGATTTGCCGCCGAATTGATGCTGAAAGATTTGCGATTATCCCAACAAGCGGCAGAATCTGTGGACGCAGACACGCCAATGGGGCAAAGTGCAACCAGGCTTTATGAGCAATTTGTCGAAAACGAGGATGGAAACGGTATGGACTTTAGTGCGATGCTACCTCGATTTGAAAAGCGTTCGCGCGGGTAATGGGCTGGGTTGCCACCTCTGCTGGCCTTGCGGGGCTAGATTATGATGCGGCGGCACGTTTAAATCAGCTGCCCCCGATGGAAGTGCCGTCAGGAACTGTTTTGTTTTCACCTGGCGATGCGGTCAAAGGCTATGTGATTGTGTTAAAGGGGCGGGTTTCGGTATCTTTAACGGGTGTATCGGGGCGCGAAATGCTGCTTTATGCGGTGACACCGGGCCAATCCTGCATTCAAAGCACCTTGGGCCTAATGGGCGGCGAAGATTATACAGCCGAAGCCATGACTGAGGAGCATTGCACTTTAGTTATGCTTCCTAAGCCACTGTTTCTTAGTCTTTTAAATGAATCTAGTGCCTTTCGGTCCGTGGTATTTTCCGCTTTTGCAGAGCGTATGCAAACTATGATGCATCTACTTGAAAAGGTGGCTTTTCAGCGGGTTGAATGCCGATTGGCGGCGCATCTTTTGGATCGTGCGGTTGACGGAACTCTTTTGGCAACACAACAGGAATTGGCCGTGGCCGTGGGCAGCGCACGTGAGGTTATTTCGCGCCGCCTAGATGCATGGTCGCGCCATGGATGGGTGAAAACGTCACGCGGAACGGTGGAAATTACCGATAAAGAGGCGCTGCAGGCCTTGGCCGATGAAACTGTGTGACACCGTCACAGACGGGGGATTAAGAATCGCTTAAGAAAGGTCCAAGCAACTTATTGGAGAATTCTCATGCTTAAGAAAAATATTGGCAATTTAGACCGTATCGCCCGTGTTGTTATCGGTGCCGCCCTGTTAATCGCCTATTTCGTTATGGATAACGCCAGCCCGTTCTTGCTGGTTGGTATTATTCCTTTGGCCACTGGCCTTATGTCATCCTGCCCACTGTATTCGATCTTTGGCATGAGCACTTGCCCAATGAATGACGACTAAAAAAAACTGCTATATTTTTTAACGTTAACAATAGAGAGGCGCATTTTTGCGCCTCTTTTTTTTGGCCGTGTTTTCAATTTTTGGTGACGGATTTCAATTGCCTTATTCCCTTACTAAAATAGCGCAGTAGTTTAATTGAGTCGGAATAAAATCTATAGTTTACAATAGCTAATATGGATGTGTGAAGGTATTTTAGGCTTGGAAAATATAACGGGAACGATCCACGGCTTTGCCGACTGAGCGCCGGGAAATTATGTGCTTATTACATATTTATGGATCACTTAATCCGAAAAAACAAACCCGTTAAAGCATGTCTTTCAAATACTGCCCCGTATAGCTGGCCTCGTTCTTGGCCACCTCTTCGGGCGTGCCCACAGCAACAATTTCGCCGCCGCCATCACCGCCTTCGGGGCCAATATCAATGATCCAGTCGGCGGTTTTTACCACATCCAGATTGTGCTCGATCACCACCACGGTATTCCTTTGATCAACCAGCTCGTGCAACACCTCAAGCAGCTTGCGCACATCTTCGAAATGCAGGCCTGTGGTGGGTTCGTCCAGAATATAAAGCGTGCGCCCCGTGGAACGTTTGGCCAGCTCTTTTGAAAGTTTCACGCGCTGCGCTTCGCCGCCTGATAGCGTCGTCGCTTGCTGGCCCACTTTGATATAACCCAGACCAACCCGCATCAGCGCATCCATTTTATCGCGGATGGTAGGAACCGCAGCAAAAAATCCTTGGGCTTCTTCAACCGTCATATCAAGAACGTCTGCTATACTCTTGCCTTTAAACAATATTTCCAATGTTTCACGATTGTATCTTTTGCCGCGGCAGGTTTCACATTCCACGTAAACATCGGGCAAAAAGTGCATCTCGATCTTGATCAAACCGTCGCCTTTGCAGGCCTCACAGCGCCCGCCTTTGACGTTAAATGAAAACCGCCCGGGTTTGTAGCCGCGGGTTTTGGATTCCGGCAGCCCCGCAAACCAGTCACGGATCGGGGTAAAGGCTCCGGTATAGGTGGCCGGATTAGAGCGCGGCGTGCGCCCGATAGGCCGCTGATCAATGTCGATCACCTTGTCCAGATATTCCAGCCCTCTAATCGTTTCGCAGGGTGCAGGCGTTTGACGTGCACCGTTCAGGCGCATGCTTGCAGTTTTGAACAGGGTTTCGATTGTAAGGGTTGATTTACCGCCCCCCGACACCCCCGTCACACAGGTGAATTTTCCCAACGGAAATTCCGCTGTAACCGATTTCAAATTGTTGCCCGTGGCGTTTACAATTTGAATTTTCTTTTTATTACCTTTGCGCCGTTCATTTGGCACATCAATCTTGCGGGTGCCTGCCAGGTATTGCCCCGTCAGGGATTTTTTATTCTTGATCACTTGCTTTGGCGTGCCTTCGGCGACCACTTCACCACCGTGCACCCCTGCCCCTGGGCCGATATCGAACACATAATCTGCAACGCGAATGGCCTCTTCGTCATGCTCTACCACAATCACCGTATTGCCTTGATCGCGCAGGTTTTGAAGTGTTTCAAGCAGCCGCCCGTTATCGCGTTGATGCAAGCCGATGGATGGCTCGTCCAGCACATATAGAACACCCGTCAGCCCAGAACCAATCTGGCTGGCCAGCCGGATACGTTGGCTTTCACCACCGGACAACGTACCGGAATTGCGGCTAAGAGTGAGGTAATCAAGGCCGACATTGTTCAAAAAGCCCAGCCTTTCACGGATTTCTTTCAGGATGGCATTGGCAATCGCATTCTGTTGCTTGGTCAGGGTGTCGGGCACTTGTTTGCACCAGTCAAACGCCTCTTTGATTGACATTTGCACCACCTGCCCTGCATGCATGTGATCGATTTTCACGGCCAAGGCCTCGGGGCGCAGACGGTAGCCGCCGCAGGTTTTGCAAGGGCGATTGTTTTGGTACCGTTCAAATTCTTCGCGGATCCAATTGCTATCGGTTTCGCGGTAACGCCGTTGCATATTCGGGATCACCCCCTCAAACCCGCGCGTGACCTCATAAACCCGCCCGCCTTCGTCGTAACGGAATTTGATTTCCTCGTCGCCGGAACCGTGCAGAAATACATTCTGCACCTTTTTAGGAAGGTCTTTCCAGGGGGTGTTTTTGTCAAACTCAAAATGGCGTGCAATGGCCTCAATGGTTTGCAAAAAATATGGAGATTTCCCTTTACGCCAAGGCGCCAAGGCCCCGTTATATAAGGTTAAAGTTTGATCTGGCACCACCAGACGTTCATCGAAAAACAGCTCAGCCCCAAGCCCGTCACAATCTGGGCAGGCCCCAAATGGTGCGTTAAACGAAAACAGCCGAGGCTCGATTTCGGGGATGGTGAAGCCCGACACGGGACAAGCGAATTTTTCGGAAAATACGTGGCGATCCGGCTCGCTCTCTTTGGGAACCGTTTCCAAAATCGCGATGCCATCTGCCAGATCAAGGGCTGTGCGCAGGCTATCGGCAAGCCGCGTTTCCAGCCCTTCGCGAATGATAATCCGATCGACTACCACATCAATATCGTGGCGGAATTTCTTGTCCAGCGTGGGGGGATCTTCCAGTTCATAGAACGCGCCGTCAACCTTGATGCGTTGAAAACCCTGCTTGCGCAATTCGGCAAATTCCTTGCGGTATTCGCCTTTGCGATCCCGCACAATCGGAGCCAAAAGATAGGCGCGCAGCCCCTCTTCCATTCCCATGATCCGATCCACCATATCCTGCACTTGCTGGGCCTTGATCGGTTTGCCTGTGGCGGGGCTATAGGGGGTGCCAACGCGAGCAAACAGCAGGCGCAAATAGTCGTAAATTTCCGTAACCGTGCCAACAGTTGATCGCGGGTTTTTGCTAGTGGTTTTTTGTTCAATCGAAATCGCAGGGGACAGGCCGGAAATGTGATCCACATCCGGTTTTTCCATCATATCCAGAAATTGGCGTGCATAGGCGGACAAGGATTCAACATAACGGCGCTGCCCCTCGGCATAGATTGTGTCAAAGGCCAGCGAGGATTTTCCAGAACCGGACAGGCCAGTGATCACCACCAACTGATTGCGCGGAATATCCACGTCGATGTTTTTCAGATTATGTTCGCGTGCACCGCGCACTTCGATGTTTTTTAACTCACCCATTTCGCGCCCTTTTCATGGTTAATTTATCCATAAAGAAACCCGCAAGGAACG
This sequence comes from uncultured Marinosulfonomonas sp., assembly GCA_947311455.1. Classification (GTDB taxonomy): domain Bacteria; phylum Pseudomonadota; class Alphaproteobacteria; order Rhodobacterales; family Rhodobacteraceae; genus Profundibacter. The sequence continues at coordinate 7,100 of CAMZKY010000037.1, forward strand.
CAATCGAAAAATAGGAACAATAGGCGAACAAATAAGCTGCCTAAGGCTTAAACCGGTTTAACCAGGCTAACTGATTTCTAGCCTATGCCCACTGACGCGTCTTCTGCCCCGGCAACTTTGGCCTGCGAATTGGCTGTCGGCAAAACAGGGATGAAAATCCAAGTGCGGATACGAGGCCGCGCCAGAAACGCAAATTTTTCAATAATATCGAAATCGGTTCTTGACATATTCATTATATTGAATACATACGGCTTGTAACAGCAACAATACCCGCATCTGCAGGTCAATTGAACAGGAACATTTTAATGTTTAATCTATTCTCTCGCGGCCCTGCCGCTGGTCAACTTTCGGCAGCTGACGCGATCAAACTGGTTGCGGACGATGAAATGGTTTTGATTGATGTGCGTGACATCAACGAAGTGAACCAAACGGGCCGAGCTGAAGGTGCGATCCATATCCCTTTGATGATGCTACGTTTTCAAGCCGATCCTCGCAATCCCGACTTTAACAAAGCCTTGGATGTCAATAAAAAAGTTGGCGTTTACTGTGCAACGGGTGCCCGTTCCGGTATGGCTGCACAAATGCTGGGTCAGCTTGGATTTACCGATGTGCATAATATTGGCGGCCTCCAAAGCTGGTATGCGGCTGGTGGTAAAATCACCCGCTAAACCAACCTGAATTTCCTCCCCCATAAAAGGGTCGCACACTTATTGTGCGGCCCTTTTTCTTTACATATGGATCACACGCCCATAAGCGTCCAATATGCTTTCGTGCATCATTTCCGACAGGGTTGGGTGCGGGAATACAGTGTTCATCAAGTCTTCTTCAGTGGTTTCAAGCTGGCGCCCCACCACATAGCCCTGAATCAATTCCGTCACTTCGGCACCAACCATATGTGCGCCCAGCAATTCGCCGGTTTTGGCGTCAAACACAGTTTTCACCATACCTTCAGGTTCCCCCAATGCGATGGCTTTGCCGTTGCCCATAAACGGAAAACGCCCGACTTTGATTTCATATCCCAATTCTTTGGCTTTTGCCTCGGTATAGCCTACGCTGGCCACCTGTGGCGTACAATAGGTGCAGCCCGCGATGCTTTCGGGGCGCACCGGATGGGGTTTACCGCCGGCGATCAATTCGGCCACCATAACGCCTTCGTGGCTGGCTTTGTGGGCAAGCCACGGTGCGCCGGCGATATCGCCAATGGCAAACAAACCGTCCACACCCGTGCGGCAATACTCATCGACCACAACATGGGTGCGATCCAGTTTTACGCCTAAGGCTTCTAGCCCCAAATCTTCAACATTACCGACAATCCCCACCGCAGAAATCACCGTGTCAAATTCCATGGTTTCAACTTTGCCGCCAGTTTCAATATGGGCAACCACCTTGGATTTGCTGCGATCCAGCTTTTTGACCATGGCTTTTTCCATGATTTTCATGCCTTGTTTGACAAACTGCTTTTTGGCGAATTTGGATATTTCCACATCTTCCACAGGCAGGACACGATCCATCACCTCAACCACCGTGGTTTCAGCCCCCAGCGTGTTGTAAAAACTGGCAAATTCAATGCCAATCGCGCCCGATCCAATCACCAACAGCTTTTTGGGCATGTGTGGTGGATTCAAGGCGTGTTTATACGTCCAAACCCGTTCGCCGTCGGCCTCAAGCCCGGGCAATTCGCGCGCGCGCGCGCCAGTGGCAAGGATGATCGCAGGGGTGGTTAATTCTTCAACAGTCTTTTCAGTTTTCACCGTCACGCGGCCCTTGGCGGGGAGATGCGCCTGCCCCATCAGGACAGTGATTTTGTTCTTTTTCATCAAATGGCCGATGCCACCAGATAGCTGCCCTGCCACCTGACGTGAACGTTTAACAACCGCGTTTAAATCAAAGTCAATTTTCGTGGCAGACAGTCCAAATTCCTTGGCGCGGTGCATCAGGTGAAACACTTCGGACGAGCGCAGCAAGGCTTTTGTTGGAATACAGCCCCAGTTCAGGCAAATGCCGCCCAGATGCTCGCGTTCAACAATAGCAACCTTTTTACCCAGTTGCGCAGCCCGAATAGCCGCAACATATCCGCCCGGGCCAGCCCCGATTACAATCACATCATAAGCCGTTGTCGCCATGTCTATCTCTCCGGTTTTGAAACAGGTTTGATATTAAACTACTTTTTGAGCGGGGACAATGCGCCCATAGAAAAAGCGGCCTGCATTTATACAAGCCGCTGATTTATCGACATATTATTCAGGCTTGAACAGCTGCAACAGCCGCGCCATATCCACCTTGATCAAGGAATGCAGCCTCGGGCGCGGTGATTTTACGCTCCAATGCGGTATTGCGATAGGGGAATCGGCCAAATTTCCGGATCACTTCGCGGTGGGCTTTGGCGTGGATAAGCTGGGTTGGCCCAGCATCCGGCATACGCTTGGTCATCAGGCAAACGCATTTTTCCTGATCGGTAAGGCATTCGGAATGCATCAGGGGAAGGTAGAAAAACTGGCGCTCTGGCTCGGATACCCGCAAATCCATTTTCTTATCAATTGCTATTTTTGTGGCGGCCCGTGCAATTTTATCCGTTGAATAGGCTCGGCCGTCTTCGCGAAACATATTGCGTGGGAACTGATCGGTCAGGATCAGATAGGCCAAGGTAGACCGGCTTTTGGAAAGCCAGTCTTTTAAGCCACCATTCTTGGCAATTTCCCAAGTTTTCTGGAATTTGTCGCGAATTTTTCGATCAACAGATGAGTTCACTTCATACCAGCCGCTTGGGCCAATTTCATTTAACCAAAACTCTAAAATCTCGTTCGCAATTCCGTCTGGGCTGGCCATTGGTCTCTCCTCACCTATATCCGCTCCCGTTGAAATTACCGTTGCAAATGTTTTTCCAATTAGCAACGAGTTTCTTCATTTATTGTAAATCAGTTTTCTTCGTCCAGCTCAATTTCAATCGAGACCTCTTGTGAAAGTTCAACAACAACAGGCGATGCGGTGGGGGAAATCGGGATGTAGGTCCCCGTATCCTCAACAGCAATCGCAGCACGTTGTGTCATGCGGTAGCCTGCATAAATTGCCAATGCGACAAGCATAATCGCGATATATACAAAGAAACCGCCAGGCCCGATGATCCCCATAATCCAACCAATAACCATCGGCCCTGAAACCGCCCCCAAACCGGAAATAAAGATCAACCCGCCCGATGCTGCGGCCATATCATCGTGATCCAGAAAATCATTGGTATAGGCGATAAACAGCGCATAAAGCGGACTAAGGATCCCGCCGATGACAAACATAATTGCTGTTTGAATAACAAAATCGTTTTCAAATATTGCACCCAACATGGCCAACGTGCCGCCTATGGTAGCCAGAATCGCGATGAGAAAACGGCGATCCATGCGATCAGACACCCAGCCGATGGGATATTGCAAAACAACAGCCCCGACAAACCCCGACGATACAAACATAGAAATCTGTGCAAGGCTTAGCCCCAGCAGTGTTGCATAAACAGCAGACATGGCAAACATGGCCGACCACGCCCCGCTTTGCAAAAACATCCCCACACATCCAAGTGGCGAGATCTCAAACAATCGTCGCAGGCTCATGGCTTGGGTTGTTTCAAAGGCGGGTGTCGGGCTGATTGACAGCAAAATAGGCGCAAATGAAATGGAGACCAGAACCGAAGCAATGATAAACAACACATATCCAGAAGGATCCCCAATGGCCAATATCCCCTGCCCCATGACAACCCCGAGCATTTGCACAATCATATATACTGACAACGCTTTGCCGCGGTTTTCATTGCTTGCCGAATTGTTGAGCCAGCTTTCCGCGGTGACATAAACGCCCGAAAAACAGAATCCTAAAATGACCCGCCCCACGGCCCAGGCAAAGGATTGTGGAATAGCGGGGTATAGGATCAAAACAGCCGAGATAAACGAGGCAAGCGCTGCAAACACCCGCACATGCCCCACGCGCCGGATCAAATCCGGCGTCATCCGTGAGCCAGCCATAAGGCCCAGATAGTATCCCGACATCACCACAGAAATTTCGAAGGTTGAAAATCCTTCCATCCCACCTCGGACACCTAACAAGGTGCCCTGAAGGCCATTTCCCACCATCAGCAACAGCAAGCCTAACAGCAAAGCCCAAGAGCCTTTTATGACTTCAATCATGATATTCTCCGCGCGATTTTTTGAAATCCTGTCACAGAATCATCTAATCTGCGGCGTTCAGAGCGACGCTTTAATGTCGCAATTCTTCTTTGGGAAATAAAATCGACGCATCCCCATAGGAAAAGAACCGATATTCATTTTCAATGGCATGATCATAGATTTTATCAATGATATCTTTGCCCATTAAGGCCGACACAAGCATCAAAAGCGTTGATTTGGGGAGGTGAAAATTTGTCATCAGCGCGTCGGCCACATTAAATCGAAACCCCGGTTTGATGAAAATATCGGTGCTACCGCGCCACGGCTCAATTTGGCCTGATCGCGCGGCTGTTTCGATCAAACGCAACGCCGTGGTGCCAACGGGAATAATGCGCCCACCCTGCTTTTGGGTTTGGCGAATTTCGTCGGCGGCTTTTTGCGTTACTTCACCGCGTTCCGAGTGCATTTTGTGCTGGCTGACATCATCCACCTTCACCGGAAGAAATGTGCCCGCCCCGACATGCAAAGTAACATAGGTAAAATCAACGCCCATTTGCGTAAGCTTCTCAAGTAAAGGCCTATCAAAATGGAGCGACGCCGTCGGAGCGGCCACGGCGCCTTTGTTTTGGGCAAAAACGGTTTGATAATCCTCGGCATCTTGGGTGTCGGCGGGGCGCAAGGCCGCAATATATGGGGGCAGTGGCATCGCCCCCACATTGTTTAAGGCGGTGTCAAATTCATCGCCGGTTAGATTAAATTCCAAAACCGCTTCGCCGGCCACTTTTTCAACCAAACGGGCCTTGAAATCATCGGAAAAAACAATTTCCTCGTTTTCTTTCAACTTTTTTAGCGGCTTAATCAAAGCCAGCCACGTGCCATCGCTTCGCGGTTCGAGCAGCGTAACCTCGATCTTTGCTTGCCCCGCCCCTTGGGCTGACATCCGGTGACGCAAGCCAAACAAACGGGCGGGAATAACCTTTGTATCATTCAACACAAGCCGATCTCCGGCCTGCAAAACATCAACAAGATCAAAGACATGGCGATCAGAAATCCGGTCGCCTATGGCCACCAACAAACGCGAAGACGGGCGCGGTTTGGCCGGACGGGTGGCAATCAGGCTTTCCGGCAACTCAAAATCAAAATCCGAAAGCTTCATGGCGCGAGCTTTGGGGGGCGTTTGCGAAACAGATTCCGGAACATCCCGGGCGTAAGGAGCGAAAGCGGGTTCACTTTGATCTGAGGATCATCAGCAGAGCCCACCATCTTATAGTTAAACCCGATCAAGCCCTCGCCTTTACGCGTGAGAATGGCTCCGACACCGTTCAAGATATAAATCGGTGAAATCACGCCGCGCATATCAAGTGTTGAATTTTGCAAATTATAAATCCCGTCCATAGAAACCCCTATCGAGGCGCCGATTGCGCTGGCCGATGTGACGATCACTTGCTTTGGGGTCAAGCGAAATCGGCCTTCGTAACTATTAAAAACAATTCCTTGCCCGTTTAATTGTTCGAGCAGGCCAACAATACTGATCGCGCCAAGAATTCCAGCCATTGCCGGTGCACCGATGATTTTGATGTTTTTGCCTGCAAGGCTGCCATCATAAACCCCGTTTTCGCCTTTGCGCGGGATCAATGTCATATCCAGCGTGCCGCCATGCGCCCGATCTAAAACCCCTGCAGATCGGTAAACACCGCCTGCATCCTTGGAAAGAATACGCACAGCGCTGCCGCCTTTGGTGGGTGTAACGGTTCCGCGTATACGCGCTCCGCCATTGATCCGTGCGGTGAACTTGCCGTTAAATCCGGGGTGCCGTTTGAATTCACCGCTAAAGTTGCTTAGAACAATACCTTCGGAAACGATAAGGCTGTCTAAATTCAGCACAAGTGTGGAATTTGATCTGCCCCCCCCGCCAGCTCCGCCAAAGCTGGTTTTTCGAATATCAACCCTTCCCGACGACACAACAATATTTGGTGTTCTGTTTTTGCCGCGCCCAACAAGCTCAACCGCTGCATCCAACCACCCCGCCAGCCGAACACGTGAAAACCTTGCCGATTTCAGGTCTCCGTTGGACGTGAGTGTCACTGAGCCTTTTGCTTTCAGGCCCGCGCCCTCCAAAACCAGATTATCAATATGTGGCACGTCGCCTAACGTACCCGAAACATCAAGCAATCCTTTGCTGTTTTTGGCCATGCGCCACGCCAAATCCGCGATCCGAAGGCCAATGCGGTTTAAATCCGAAATCAAATGAAATTTCGGGGCCGCACCGCGCGCCAGATCAATTTCGATACGCGCTTGGCCCGCGCCTGAGACGCTTCCTTTCGGTAATCCGATGCCAAATTCAGTGACAAACCGTTGCGACAGCTCGATTGTGCCTTCAACGCGCGAATGACCATCGGATTTAGGCCCCAGTGCCTGACGCCACGCGCCCTGAATAGGCACCGTTCCAATCTGGCCTTTTCCTGCAATGACAATTTTTGTCGGGGTTGCGGTGACGGAAAGACGATCTGCGTGTAACACGCGGCCTTTGATGATCTTGTCGGTGCTTACATTGCGCAAAATCGCATCAACGTTGTAATCTACATCTTGTATTTCTATTTTTTTGGCCAACACCAGCCGGATTTGCGCGTCAATTTGTGCAACCCCTGTGGCTAAATCAACCGGCTGACCTGCCTTTGACATTATGTTAAACGGTTTTTCATCCAGCAAAGACAGCGCCGCTGTTATCGGCCCTTTGGCTTTTAGAAACACATGCGCTTTTGCCGGAATTTGATTAATATCCGGGATTTGAAAAACAGTGCCCGCCGCATTAATCCGTCCGCCTTTGGGGGCCGTCACCACGCCTTGTGTCACGGTTAAGGTAAAGGTATTGTCGGTGATGGCAGCGTGTCCTTTGCCATGCTGAATCGGCGGAAGCGTTTTGACAAACCGCACATTTGCATCGTCTATCTCAAAGCTAAGGCCATAAATGGGTTTTTCGTGCGGTTTTAGCCGTAAAGCACCAATAACATTGAAAATATTTGCAGAATTTACGTTTTGTTCAAGCCAGGTTCGGGTTGGCGGAATGGCAACAACCGGCCATAATTCAAGCAGGCGCACAGGATCGATATTTGGCGCTTTTGCGTTCAATGAAACCTGCCAGCCGTTTGGCACCACGCTGATCTCGCCATCGGCTTGATAAATGTATTCATCGTCTTCCAACACCAACTGCCCAATCGAAAGCGAGAACGGATCGAAATCCAGCTTCATATCAATCGCCCCGCCCGACATATTGATAGGGACGGCAAAGACACCATCAGGGTTTGCTGAAAGTTCGCTTATCCTGAATTGCCCCAGCAACGTTTTTGGAATGCCTTCTTCCAAATTACGAAGAAAGCCGGAGCCTTCTAAAACCAGGCTGCCTATTTCAGTTTTTACAGACAGTTCGTTAAACTCGATTTTTTGATGTTCGGCGTCGAACCCAAAATAAGCCCGTCCCGAATTAAACCCGAACGAGCGAGCGGTCTCGCTGGGTTTTAACAGCCCTTTGCCGATTTCAAGCGTGCCGTTTAGGCGGGAAATAAACCCATCCGTGCCTACTTCTGCTCTTAAAGCGCCAGAAATCGGGGCTTCCAATACGCCAAGCCACGCCAATGCAGGCACTTGGCTGGCCAAATCGCGGGCCGCTATTCCATCCACCTTGGCGCCAATCAGGGCTTCTAATTCACCGATTTTCTTTTCGAAACTAAATTCTGTTGTGGCCGCTTGGTCTGATCCATACCTGATATCAAATCCAACATTCACTTCGACCCGATCTTTGTCGTGAATAAGATTAAATCGCCCCTGCGAAATCAGCCAGTTTCGATCCACGCGCAAATCTTCGTAGGCAACGGTAAGAGATGTGATATTCACCGTTTCCAAAGCCGCCATTTCGGGAATTTGGAACAACTTGTCAATCGTTTGCATGACGCGCGATAACGAAACCTTTTCGATCGCCTGGTTGGTTGGCTCTATTTCTACATCCACACCAAAATCCAAAACGCCGTTTTGCGCACGGCGCACACTCACTTCGACGCCCGATAATTCAATCTGTCTCGGATGAAATTCACCCCGCAAAAGCGCTGATTTCGATAAAGACGCCTGAACCTTTTCGGAGCGGGAAATCAAAACGCCATCGGTATTGCGTCGTTCCAAATTGGTTACGGTGAAATTTGGGCGGAATTCCCGATCAAAATGAAGAAATATGTCGCCAAATGTTATTTGTCCATTGGGCGAGATGATATCAAGCTGCTCTTGCACTTTTGCCCGCACCCATTCAGGGGTCGAAACCGATTTTCCGGATAAAACAAATGCCCCAAACCCAAGAAGCAATAGAAAGAACAACACCTTAAGAAATGGCCAAAGCCCAAAATACCTTGGCCCACGGCGTTTGCGGCGGGGCATCTTTTTTGCCGTGGTTTCTGGGGTGTTCTCGTTGCTCATTTACTTTGAATACGTATTTTCCTGATACTTGTCATTGCATTAATCGATCTGATCCGCAAAAGCATTCGATTTTCTGATACTTGGCAAAAACAAGCCGAGGCGCTTGTTTGTTGACGAAAAACCTGAAATGCATAATAAAAACCTAATTGGGGAATATGATGGGCGTACTGACACTTTCTGAAATGGCGGTTGATGTTCTAAACTGCACCGATGCAGCTGAAAAAGCATCTCTTTCAAGGGAATACGCTAAAATATGGTTTGCGGCGCGCGAATCTGACAGCACCTCAATCCCTTTGGGAAATGCCACCCCCCCTCCAAACCCAGCGCGCCCTGATAAGCCTGATCTTTTGTCGCCGCGCGATGTTCCTAAACGCAAAATCGGCACAGAAAAAGGGCGCACGGCCTTACTGCATGCGATTGCCCATATTGAATTGAATGCGGTTGATTTACATTGGGATATTATTGCGCGGTATTGTGATACTGAAATGCCAATCGGGTTTTATGATGATTGGGTTAAGGCGGCGGATGAAGAAGCCAAGCATTTCGGCCTTTTATGTGATTGCCTCGCCACCTACGGTAGCCATTATGGCGCACTTCCGGCTCATGCGGGCATGTGGCGTGCGGCGATTGACACAGCGGATGATTTCATGGGGCGGTTAGCGGTTGTGCCAATGGTGCTTGAGGCGCGCGGGCTGGATGTAACACCCGCAATGATTGATATTTTCAAAGGCATCAAAGACGAAAAAACTGTAGAGGCCATGGCGGTTATCTATCAAGAAGAAGTTGGCCATGTTGCCTATGGCTCAAAATGGTTTCACTTTCTGTGTGGTCGCCACAATCTGGATCCCAAAGATGAATTTCATCGTTTGGTGCGTAAATATTTCCATTCAAAACTAAGCCCGCCTTTTAACGAAGAGAAACGTGCCGAAGCCGGGCTTCCGCCGGATTTTTATTGGCCATTAACCAAAGATCAAAGCTAAAGGCCGGAAATATGTGCTCATACGGGCGGTTCTGTTCGCTTTGTTTCGGCAAATTATCGCCTAGTATCCGCAGGTTATCCTCTATTTGCGGCTGGAAAACAGGTAAATAAAACTTGATCCAATGTTTAGCAATCGTTAGGAATGCATGGTAGCAACGTTTGGGGACGTGGCTTTGAGTATTTTTGGGATGGGGCAGAAATTTGACATCTATCATTACCAGCAAAATGAATGCCATAATTGGCAAGCGTTTCCCGGAACGGCGCGTATTTTTACGCACCGATAGGGAAACAAAATTCATCCGGCTGACGCCTGTCGCACAGCTTTTAGGCTGGGTCTTTAGTGCGTCTGTATTTGCCTGGGCCATTATTGCGACAGCCGTTATTCTTATGGATAATGTTGGATCCGGAAATGTTCGCGAGCGCGTAAAACGCGAACAGATCGCCTATGAAACACGTTTGAACGCCCTCTCTGGTGAGCGCGATACCCGTGCAAAAGAGGCCGGATTAGCCCATGATCGGTTTGCCGTCGCCCTATCGCAGATCTCGCAGATGCAAACAGCTCTGTTAGCATCAGAAGAACGCCGCACTGAGCTTGAAACCGGAATTGATGTAATACAATCAACATTGCGGCGCACGATTAAAGAACGCGATACCGCGCGTTTGGATGCAGAAAACCTTTCCTTGGCGTTAAATGACACTTCGCAAAATGCCAAAACCGATGCAGGCCGTGCCACCGATGCTATTGGAACCGTTGATTTTTTGACGGCATCGCTTGGGCAAACTGCGGCAGAGCGTGATGCGATGGCCGTTCAGGCGGGTGTTGTGCGCGATCAGATGGCAGATCTGCAACTGCAAATGCAGCTTGAACAGCAGCGCACCGAACAGGTTTTTACGCAACTTGAAGACGCGCTCACCATTTCGGTGAAACCGCTTGATAAAATGTTCAAAGCCGCCGGCCTGTCCAGCGAACGCCTGATCAGTCAGGTGCGCGCCAGATATTCCGGCCAAGGCGGGCCATCCATGCCGTTGTCCATTTCCACCATGGGTCAATCCGATGTTGATCCTGAAACGTTGCGGGCTAACGGCATTTTGTCCACGCTGGATAAATTGAACCTGTATCGCATCGTCGCACAAAAAGCCCCGTTTTCCCTCCCTGTCAAAAGTGCATTCCGTTATACCAGCGGATTTGGCCGCCGTTGGGGGCGTATGCATAAAGGCACTGATTTTGCCGCGCCGATCGGTACTCCGGTTTATGCCACAGGCGATGGTGTGGTCACAAAAGCCGACTGGGGAACGGGATATGGCCGTGTAGTCTATATTCAGCATGACTTTGGTCTTGAAACCCGTTATGCTCACTTATCAAAAATCCGCGTCAAAAAAGGACAACGCGTCGCCCGCGGCCAGCGCATTGGCGATATGGGCAACTCTGGACGTTCAACCGGCAGCCATCTACACTATGAAATCCGCGTAGGTGGCCGCGCAATCAACCCGATGACATATATTAAGGCAGCTAAAAATGTTTTCTAAATCACGTATCAACGAACCCGGACCTAAAAAAGCTGGCGAAAGCGAAGCCGATAAACCCGCAGCGCCCGCCGCCGCCCCGAAAAGCGATTTTCAAACGTCCGCTCCAAAACCCAAACCAACCGCATCTTTGATCTCGTCGGATCTGCATATTACCGGTAATTTACGTACAACTGGTGATATTCAGGTTGAAGGCCAGATTGATGGCGATATCCGCGCCCACCTTTTAACGGTTGGTGAAGGCGCAACAATTAAAGGCGAAGTGATTGCTGATGATGTTGTGGTAAATGGCCGCGTTAAAGGCACTGTTCGTGGCCTTAAGGTGCGACTAACATCAAGTGCGCAAGTGGAAGGTGATATCATTCACAAAACCATTGCTATTGAATCCGGAGCGCATTTTGAAGGATCCGTTCAACGTCAAGACGATCCTCTTTCAAACGGAAAACCCGCAGTACCAGCGGCGGCAGCTGCGGCAAAACCTGCAGCTGCTCCGGCCAAACCCGCCCCAAAAGCTAGATAAGTATTCAAACCAACAAAAATGGCGCCCTGCACTCTGCGGGCGCCTTTTTTCGTGTTTACAGAACGGTTATTCTGGGTCGGTTAGTGCCAAACGGTACAGATGCCATTTTGCATGGCCTAGAACGGGAAACACCACCAACAATCCCAGGAATGCCGGTATCATTCCGACAAAAACCAAAGCTGACAGCATAACAGGCCAAACAAGCATTACCGGAAGATTTTGGAAAACTGTCTGAAAGCTTAAGATCATCGCCGTAACAAAATCAATTTCACGATCAAGCAAAAGTGGCATACCCATCACGGTGATTGAATATAACAACATCGCCAAAAGCCCAGAACATAAAGATCAACAAAACGACCATTATCATTGATGGAAGCTGCCGGTTTCTTTGGCGATATGCCATTGCCAGTAAGGGGACGAATTTAACCCGCTCGCCCTTCTCCCGTGTTCGGCTGATTTCACATAGGCCAATCGCTGCAAATGGGCCGATGATCAACGGGAAACCAAAACCGGCGATAAACACCCAATAGGTTTCGCCGGTCATTGTTGTTAGTATATAGATCAGCAATCCGCCAACAACATAAAATCCACCAAAAAACATGCCATACAGCGGACAGTCGGTGAAATTTTTCCACCCTTTGCGTAACGCTTCGCTTAACATCGCCATCGCCATCGCCATCGTCACCGTTTCAATTTCAGGAACGACCGATGCTTCTAAATGTGTGTCCCTTACCGTCATTTTTATGTATCCTCCCGATTGTTTTATGGAAAGGCTACGGGTTGAACACGGAAATCAGCAAGGGGTAATTTGATCTAGATCAAATTAAAACGGTGTTATTCGTCATTTTGGGCCTCGGCGCGCGATTTTCCGGCGACATTCATCGCCAAAGTCGCGGCCATAAGTCCGTCAAGATCACCGTTCAAAACGCCTTGGGTGTCGGATGTTTCAAAATTTGTGCGCAAATCTTTGACCATTTGATAGGGTTGCAGAACATAGGACCGTATCTGATTGCCCCATCCAGCATCGCCTTTATTCTCGTGGGCATCGTTGATTGCCTGATTTCGGCGATCAAGCTCGATTTGATATAAACGCGATTTCAATGCTTTCATTGCGATATCACGGTTTTGGTGCTGTGATTTTTGTGAACTGGTGACAACAATATTTGTTGGAATATGGGTGATCCGAACAGCGGAATCCGTGGTATTTACGTGCTGGCCACCTGCCCCGCTCGAACGATATGTATCAATGCGGATGTCAGACGGATTGATATCAATTTCAATATTGTCATCCACCACAGGATAAACCCAAACCGAGCTAAAAGATGTGTGCCGTTTGGCGGCGCTGTCAAACGGGGATATGCGCACCAAACGATGCACGCCGCTTTCGGATTTTAACCACCCGTAGGCATTGGGGCCACTGATCTTGTAAGCAACCGATTTAATCCCGGCTTCTTCGCCCGGCGTTTCGGATTGCAATTCTACTTTATAGCCTTTCTTTTCGGCCCACCGAATATACATGCGCGCCAGCATGCTGGCCCAGTCACAACTTTCTGTGCCCCCTGCCCCGGAGTTGATTTCCAGAAAGGTATCGTTGCCATCGGCTTCACCATCCAGCAACGCTTCTAATTCCTTTTTGGCGGCAGTTTTGGCCAAAGCAAGCAAGGCTTTTTCAGCCTCATCCACCATGTTTTGGTCTTCTTCCATTTCCGCCAATTCGATCATTTCGACATTGTCGCGCATTTCTGTGCCGATATCCTCATATGTTTTAATCGCATCCAATAACGACTGCCTGTCGCGCATCAATTTTTGGGCTTTGTCGGGATCATCCCATAGCGTCGGGTCTTCGACGCGGGCATCAAACTCTTCCAAACGATGTTTGGCGCTATCCCAATCCATGCGTTGGCGCAGTAATTCAAGTGATTTTTCGATTGCTTGGACTGTGTTTTCGATTTCTGCGCGCATGTTGTAAACCTTGGTTTTATGTATCTGCTTGGGTCATAGCAATCGGCACCCACAGGGGCAATAGAGCGTAATCAAAGGAATTGGTTAATACAAGCCGCCAGAGGACAATGATCCAAAGTTGGCTTTTCCGCCCAGTGTAACGGCTTGACCCGTTGATGTGGTCACCTGTGTTGCGTCTTGAACTTCATTAAACAAAGGCAAGTCGGCCCCCATCGCAAAGCCACCATCAAACATCAAACCAAAAACAGGTTCTTCTCCGTCCCGAAAATATTCGGCAATCACATTTGGGCCTGAGGCACTATCAGAAAGACGTTCACCGGAATAGCGATCAATTTTAAGGAAATGCCCCCCCGGAGGCACAGCAAACGGGCCACCACCATATTTTTTTGTCGCGACTTTCATGAATTCGTTAAACACAGGCGCACACATGGATCCCCCAAAGGCACCTCTGCCCAAGGTTCTAGGGGTATCAAACCCCATATAACAGCCGGCAACGATATTTGAGGTAAATCCTGTGAACCAAACATCTTTGGCTTCATTGGTCGTACCGGTTTTACCAGCGACAGGTACACCAAGATTAATGCGGCCTTTTGCCGTTCCGCGCAAAACCACACCCTGCATCATCGAGCGGATCTGGTAGGCCGTAATTGCATCAATAACACGCTCCCGATTCGATATAACACGCGGTGCGCGCCCTGCTTCCAAATTGGCAATACTGCATTCATCGCACACGCGCTTGTCTTGACGAAAGACGGTATTCCCATAGCGATCCTGCACGCGGTCAACCAGTGTCGGCTCAATACGTTCGCCGCCATTTGCAATCATCGCATAGGCCGTTACAATCCGCATCAAGGTGGTTTCCTGACTGCCTAAGGCATTTGAAAGATACGGGTTCATCCGGTCATACACCCCAAAGCGCTCCGCATAAGAGGCCACGACATCCATACCGATTTCATTTGCCAAACGAACAGTCATCACGTTACGAGATTGCTCAATTCCGGTGCGTAACGGTGTGGGGCCATAAAACTTCTTAGAGGAATTTAGCGGGCGCCAAATGCCTTGCCCTGTAGAAATTTCTAGCGGTGCATCCACAACAATCGTGGCTGGCGTATAGCCGCTATCCAATGCAGCGGCATAGACAAACGGCTTAAAGTTTGATCCGGGCTGACGCAGGGCTTGGGTTGCGCGGTTAAACACCGAGTTTTGATACGAAAACCCGCCTTGCATGGCAATCACGCGGCCTGTGTGAACATCCATCGCCATAAATCCACCCTGAACCTCGGGGATTTGGCGTAATGTCCAGCGGATAAAGCTGCCGTCGCTGTCTTTGGTCATGGCACGCACCAGAACAACATCCCCCACATCCAAAAGATCGGATGCTTTGCGCGCTTTGCGGCCCAGTTTGCCGCTTGCAAGGCGTTTACGCGCCCATGTCACATCTTTGGCGATAATCCAGTGGCCATCAGAATCTTCTTCAATGCTTTCGATACCGATCCGCGCATTGTTGCCCGAAATCGCCAAAACCACTGCGGGATGCCAAACGCTGTTCAAATTCACGTCACGCGCAATCTTCACTTTGGCAAGCGCCGCACGCCAGCTTTCTTCGCTGGTGAGCAGATCTGCTGCCAGCGTTTTACCAGTGCCGCGCCATACGCCTTTTTGGCGGTCATATTTCTCAAGGCCACGGCGCAAGGCTTCGGCGGCTTTGACTTGCAAATCAGGATCAACAGTGGCGCGAATACTAAGGCCACCGGAGAAAAATTCGCCTTCACCAAAATCACGGGTTAACTGGCGGCGAATTTCATCGGTGAAATAATCGCGTGGTGGCAATGATTTTTTAAATCCGTCGAAATCGCCGTTTTGCACTGTTAGTAATGGCGCTTCTTTGGCGCTTTCGTAGACGCCTTTTGTGAGATACCCGTTTTGGAACATTTCGCGCAAAACATAATTTCGCCGGTTAATTGCCCGCTCGTGTTGGCGCACCGGATGATAATTAGATGGCGCTTTGGGCAACACAGCCAGATAGGCGGCCTCTTGTGGATTCAGTTGATCCAGTGTTTTGTTAAAATAGGTTTGTGAGGCTGCGGCAACGCCATAGCTGTTTTGACCTAGAAAAATCTCGTTCAAGTATAATTCAAGGATTTTGTCTTTGCTTAGTGTGCCTTCCAACCGTGTTGCAAGAATCAATTCCTTGATTTTACGCTCGGCTTTTCTGTCGGAACTAAGCAGAAAAATCTTCATAACCTGTTGCGTAATCGTTGAGGCCCCGCGGGCACGCCCGCCTTTTGCCGCGTCAATCGCCGCGCTTACAATCCCGCGCACATCATAGCCCTTGTGGGTATAAAAGTTTTTATCCTCGGCCGAAATAAAGGCTTGGCGCACCAGTGGTGGGATTTCCTCGATTGGGGCAAACAGGCGTCGTTCCTTGGCGAATTCATCAATAATACGCCCCTCACCCGAATAAATCCGGCTGATGGTGGGCGGTGTGTATTGCGCCAGCGATTCATGGCTGGGCAAATCCTTGCTATACATCCAGAAAATCGCGGCCAAGCTGAGCGCTCCGAAAAACGCGGCGATGGTTAGCCACGAAAATATTGCGCCAAAAAATGATAATATTGCCCTGAGCAAATCCGCTCTCCGTTCACTGCTTACGCACTATATAGGGTGTCTGGGTCATAGGGTCAAAACACCATCTGCACAAAACACACCTAATTTACCAATTTTTTGCCAAGGGCGGTGAAACAAGCATAGTCTTGCCGATCATCCCGCTTTATTGGCGCATCCGTTTTCTAAGTTGTTCATCGGAGCTGGCCCAATGCTCTAGTGCGATCCGAATCCCCAAAGCCGCGCGCGCGCGCCACACCTGCGATCCAAGGTTTAAAAAATCAGCATCATCCGACATAAATCCAAGTTCGATCAAAACAGATGGGAAATCCGCCGCCTTTAATACCGCAAAACCGCCCGATTGTAGCGGCTTGCGATGCATGCGCCCAATTGAGGCGCGCAATCCTTCAACCAGTTCTTTAGCCAGCTTTTCCGATCTGGGCGCTGTTTCCACACGGGCCAGATCAATCAACACGGTGGCAATTTCATCGCCCTGCTGCGCCAGATCAATACCTCCTAAAATATCATCGCGCTTGTGCCGTTCAACCAGAATTTCGGTGGCGCGATCACTGGATTTTTCTGCAAGCACATAAACAGTTGCCCCCGCTGCCCCGCCGGATTCCAGAATGTCGGCATGTAACGAGATGAAAACATCAGCAGAGGCCGCGCGCGCAAGACTGACGCGGGTTTCTAATGGTATAAATTCATCTTTATCCCGTGTCAAAACCACATCGAATGCACCACTTTTGATCAGCTCGTCCTTAAGGGAGCGCGCAAATCCTAGCATCAGTTTGGCTTCGCTTACCCCGTCTCGCTCTGCGCCGGGATCAAGGCCGCCATGCCCGGGATCAAGCACCACAACCAAACGTTTTCGCGGCACAGGTTTGCGCGATATGATCCGGGCTGGCGCCTTATCATCCGGTGCGCCGGAATGTGCGGTAAACGCGGCAAACGTTGCCTTTTCAAGCGTTATTCTGGCCGTTGCTGCACCACTATTCACGTTGGTTTGCATTTGCACCAAGCGAATTGTCATCGGGCCGTTTAAATCTACAACCATACGCGACCAGCTGTCTTGATAGCGGCCAAACCTTACATTTTTAGCGGCACCTTGCGTTAAAATGCCTGCTGAATTCGCCTCACCCCATTGAATTTCTTTGAAATCCGCAACCAATCGCGGCGGATCTGTCAGAGTGAACACCCGATAGGGCACCGGCTGGGACAGCGACAATTCAATCGTTAAATCTCTGCCAGCCATCCGAATAGATGATCCAACGGGATTATACCGAGCAAGGGCGGTGAAATCTTGTGAAATACTTGGAAGCACACCAATAATATTCCAAAAGAACACCGCCATAATCGTGTAAAATACAGTTTTCATTTGCTCGTCTTTTTTATCAAGCCTATCAGCACAAGAAAATTCAATCCAGCCTTAACCACGGGTATCCATAAAGGCTTGCAGCCGCTTTAGCCCTTCAACGATGTCTGTGGTCGCCCGCGCATAGGAAAACCTAAGCGTGGTTGCGCCGCGTTTGCTATCAAAATCCAGCCCCGGCGTCACGGCAACGCCAGCTTTTTCCAGAATTTCCGCCGCAAATGCGCGGCTGTCATTGGTAAGGCTGGAAACATCCGCATAAATATAAAAGGCCCCGTCGGGAGGCGCAAAAGAATTGAAACCTGCTTTGGGTAACCCATCCAGCATAAGCTGACGGTTTGTTGAGTAAACCAGCAAGTTTTCTTCCAGCTCTTCTATACTGTCCATCGCCGCCAAAGCCACAATTTGCGATGCATGCGAAGCGCAAATAAACATATTTTGCGCCAGCCGCTCAATTGTGCGCACATGATCCGGCGGCACAATCATCCAGCCAACCCGCCAGCCCGTCATAGAGAAATACTTAGAAAACGAATTGACCACATAAACATCATCACTGATTTCAAGCGCCGAAACCGCCCGTCCCTCATATTGGATACCGTGGTAAATTTCATCCGAGATGAAACTGATATCTTTGTCATGGCACGCCTTGATCAAGGTTTTCAGCGCCGGCTTATCCAGCATTGTGCCCGATGGATTGGCCGGCGAAGCACAGATCAGCCCTTGCAGATTTTGATCAACCAAATCATCTGCAACCGGCTGCAAGCGGTTTTCTGCTGACGTTTGTAAGCCAACGGGCATCAGATCAAGCGCGCTTAGAATTTGCTTATAAGATGGATAGCCAGGCTCCCCCAAACCAACACGCGCGCCGGTATCAAACAGCGTGGTAAAGGCCAAAACAAAGGCACCCGAAGATCCCGCCGTCACCACAACACGCGCCGGATCAATTGTGACATCATACCAGCGTTTATAAAGGCCTGCGATCTTTTCACGCAGTGCAGGTAATCCAAGCGCAACGGTGTATCCCATCGCCTGATCCTGCATCGCATCTGTTAACGCTTGCCTCGCAACCAAAGGCGCGGGCGTGCCGGGTTGGCCGACTTCCATATGGATAATGTGGCGGCCATTTTCTTCGGCCATGCGCGCGGCTTCCATAACGTCCATCACGATAAAGGGATCAACCACACTTCGACTTGATGTTTTCATAAAAACCTCCCTAAACTACGCCAATGGTTGGGGCTTTGTTCCAGCGTGATAAGCAAAGGTCAAGCACCGATGAAACCCGTTTGGAACAGTTTTTTATCCATAATTGTGCTGCTTCTTTCTATTGTACAGGCGCAAGCACAAGGATTGATCCGCGATGCCGAACTTGAATATGCCTTAAACCGTTTGGCGCGCCCGGTTTTATCTGCCGCCGGGTTAAGTGCGGGGCGCATTAATATTCTGGTTATTCACGATAGTTCTTTAAACGCGTTTGTTGCCGATAGCCGCCATATTTTTATTCATTCGGGTTTGATCTTAAAACTGGACACCCCCGAAAAACTGCAAGCTGTCATTGCCCATGAAGCGGCGCATATTGCCAATGGCCATCTCACTCAGCGTGTGGGAAATATGCGCAATGCGCGCACTGCTGCGGGCCTAGGATTGTTACTGTCGGCGGCGGCAATAGCCTCTGGGCACGGCGAGGTCGCCGCAGGTATTGCGCTTGGAACACAAAACAGCGCCAAGCGCGTTTTCCTATCACACACACGCGGCGAAGAAGCCGCGGCAGATCAATCAGGCGCGCGCTATATGGCGAGTGCGGGATTGGATCCGCATGCGATGATTGATGTTCTTGATATTTTTCGTGGCCAAGAGGCCCTGTCTGCCCGCCACCGGGATCCATATGTTTTGTCGCATCCGTTATCACGTGATCGGATCAGAGCAGTTCGCGGATACGCGGCTGCCTATAAACCACGTGGCAAACCCGATCCAAATTCCGGTTATTGGTTTGCGCGTTCCCGTGGAAAACTGGGGGCCTTTATTCGAAATTACCGCTGGGCCTTGCGCGAAGCCAAACGCACCAAATACCCAGAGGTGCGCATGATGATGCAAGCGGTGGCCTATCATCGCCAGCCCAACGTTAAAAAGGCCTTAACAGCGGTGAATGCCCTCATTAAGTCACGACCCAAAGATCCTTATTATCAAGAGCTTAAAGGCCAAATCCTGCTTGAATCCCGCCAAACAGCAGCGTCGGTAAAAGCCTATAGCCGTGCGGTATCCTTGGCCCCGAAAAATGCGCTTATTCTAGCCGGATACGGGCGTGCGCTTTTGGCCCAAAATAGCCGCTCTAGTATAAAGAAAGCCCTTGGTATTCTCGAAAAAGCCCGCGCGCGTGATTCTTTTGATCCGCGTATGTTGCGTGATCTCGCTGTGGCTTATGCAAAATCAGGGAATAATGGCATGGCATCCCTGTCAACCGCCGAACGATACGCCGTCCTTGGACGGCTAAAAGACGCAGCCATTCACGCAAAACGCGCCGAGGGCCTTTTGCCGCGTGGATCAACAGGCTGGCGTCGTGCACAAGATATATTAATCGCGGCGAAAAACGCCCCAAAACGGAGATAAACCTATATGAAACGCACCCTTTTTGCGACGGCAATGGCCTTGGCCAGCTTTGCCTTGCCTGCAAATGCCTTTGATGTGAACGCCATGACAGATGCCGAGCGCACCAGCTTTCGCGCTGAAATACGCGCCTATTTGATGGAAAACCCTGAGGTACTGCTAGAAGCCATTCAGGTTCTGGAAGATCGTCAAGCCGCCTCCCAAGAAGGCGATGACGCGGCATTGTTGTTGGCCAATTCTGACGAAATCTATGACGATGGTGTCTCTTTTGTAGGCGGCAATCCCGATGGTGATATCACCATTGTTGAATTTTCGGATTATCGCTGCGGTTATTGCAAAAAAGCCCATCCTCAAGTGAATGAGCTGTTAAAATCGGATGGAAACATCCGTATGATTTACAAAGAATTCCCCATTCTTGGCCCCGATTCATTGATTACCGCCCGTTTTGCACTGGCAATCCTGCTGACCAAACCGGACGCATATAAAGAAGTAAACAATGCCTTGATGACATTGCGTGGCTCACCCAGCAAAGATGTTCTCAGCGCGTTGGCTGAAAAAGTGGGCGCGGATCCTGATGTGATTGTGGCAAAGATGGATTCAGAAGAGGTGACAGGCATCATTCAAGCCAATCGCGCGCTTGGCCAACGTATGAAGATTTCCGGCACACCTTCGTTTATTTTCGGTAGTCAAATGGTGCGCGGATATGTGCCTTTGGAGGCGATGCGCCAATTGATTAAAGACGAACGCGAAAAACAAAACTAAACTACGTATATTTTTCACTGAATTACAAAAAAGCCTCGCTTAATGGCGGGGCTTTTTCGTTTCAGGATTCTGTCGTGGCTTCAGCAGATTCTTTTGCGGAAATTTCCTTGTCAATTTCGGCGGCTTTGGTTTCGACCTGTTCAACAATATGCTCAATCATCTGATCATTGCTTAACTTGTGACTTTGTGCACCTGCAAGATAAACCATCCCACTGCCAGCCCCGCCACCAGTAAAGCCGACATCCGTCATCAACGCCTCCCCCGGGCCATTGACCACACAGCCAATAATACTCAGGCTCATCGGGGTTTTGATATGTTCCAGCCGTTTTTCCAGTGTTTCCACAGTTTTGATCACGTCAAACCCTTGGCGCGCGCAAGACGGGCAGGAAATCACATTCACGCCGCGATGGCGCAATCCAAGCGATTTAAGGATATCATATCCCACTTTTACTTCTTCGACCGGATCGGCAGACAGGCTAACGCGCAGGGTGTCGCCAATGCCCATCCATAACAGGTTGCCCAGCCCAATCGCCGATTTAACAGTTCCCGTCATTAATCCACCCGCCTCAGTCACGCCTAAATGGATAGGCGCATCGGTAAGATCAGCAATCTGCTGATAGGCAGCCGCCGTCATAAACACATCAGATGCCTTAAGCGAAATTTTGAATTCATGGAAATCATTGTCTTGCAGGATTTTGATATGATCCATTCCGCTTTCAACCATCGCATCTGGACACGGCTCGCCGTATTTATCCAATAGATGCTTTTCAAGTGATCCGGCATTCACTCCGATCCTGATTGAGCAATTGTTGTCTTTGGCGGCTTTGATCACTTCGCGCACCCGTTCGGGTTTGCCAATGTTGCCGGGATTAATACGCAAACACCCCGCCCCCGCCATGGCCGCCTCAACACCGCGTTTATAGTGAAAATGGATGTCGGCCACAATCGGCACAGGGCTTTCTTTGACGATCTCTTTCAACGCTGCCGAGGATTCCACATCCGGAACAGACACGCGCACGATATCGGCACCGGCCTCGGCACAGGCGATGATTTGTTTGATCGTGGCACTGGCATTATGGGTTAACGTGTTGGTCATGGTCTGCACCGCAATCGGCGCCCCCCCGCCAATCGGCACATTGCCCACATGAATTTGACGCGAGTCTCGGCGATAAATATTGCGCCACGGACGAATAGGATTCAGCGTCATGTCGACAGCCTTTTGGTTTGGAATTTTCTGGATGTATAAATCTTAAATACCGCTCTTACAACGGAGCAGCACAAATTATTCAGCAGGGGCAATCGGTGTTTCAGGCTCTAACGTTTTAAGAGCGGCAACAACGACGGCAAGTTCCTTGTGATCATTCAGATCGGCCACCGCGAAATTGGCCTGAATTTCTTCTTGGCCTAACGGAATACGCTTTACCACGGATGCACCATCACCAAGCGGGCCGTATGTTTCACCATTTAGCGCCAGATAAACCGCACCAGCATATCCTGTGCGCAATTTGGGTGGCTCTTCGGTGTTCGGCAGCACAAACATTTCACCAGCTTTCATCGTGCCATCGTACAAAACCGTGCCATCGGCGGCGGTGATGCGTGTCCAGGATGGATAAACGGCAATGATTGCTACATCCGCGCGTTCAAATTCGGAGACGCGAGCAACAGGAATATCGCCCGTTCCACTGGCAATATCGAAAGGCTGGTCTGTACTGGTGATTGTATTGGGAACCAGCGCGCCAATGCTTTGCGGATTAAGCGAAGAAATCGGGCCATCGCGCGCAATCATAACCGGCGCATCCAGCGATGGCGGACGATACAAACGATCCAGCGCATCAGGTGTTGGGGCGATAAATCCGGAATTCTGATCTGCAGCGGCCAGAATTGTATCTGTGACAGTCGGTGTTTCAATTTCCGCTGTGATACCAGGAGATTGTTCAACAGGCGCAAACTGAACGCGCTGCACCTCCTGCAGAACTGACCAGCCGCCATATCCAATGCCGCCGATTAATGCGACCAAAACCATCATTGGGCCAATCGCGCTTAAATCGAAACTGGAAATCATCGCTTCTTGATGAGGGGCAAATTTTACGCTGGGGGCAAGGAAAGGATCATGAGCCTCACCCGGTTTGCGCATAGATTTTTCTTGGGCTTTGGTGGCCGAGATGCTTGAAGCACCTGCTGACATACCATGCGCCATCTCATAATTACTTTCGGTGCAAAAGGCATTATATGCCCATTCCGGATCAAGTCCGAGGTAGCGCGCATAAGACCGCACATAACCAGCGATAAATCCGGGGGTATCAAAAGCAGCGGGATCGGCATTTTCAATCGCCGCAATATAGGTGGCTTTGATCTTCAATTCACGTTGAACATCCAAAAGGGATTTACCAATGGTTGCACGTTCACCACGCATAACATCGCCAAGACGCAAC
The DNA here is from genome assembly GCA_947311455.1 of uncultured Marinosulfonomonas sp. Classification (GTDB taxonomy): domain Bacteria; phylum Pseudomonadota; class Alphaproteobacteria; order Rhodobacterales; family Rhodobacteraceae; genus Profundibacter. The sequence continues at coordinate 30,462 of CAMZKY010000037.1, forward strand.
TCATACGAGTCAAATCCCGATGCTTCAACCTCTTGTGTTTCCTCTTTGGACGAGAATATGCGTCCGATCATTTACCTGCCCCACTTACGACTGGCCCATTCCCCAACAAGACCCGCGATTCGATATTTTGAACCTATCGCGCAATATGTAGCATATGGCAATTCGAATTGCACGAATTCTATGACTAACCGGTTAATTCGGCACGATTTAGCGCACATTGTGACCATAGGTCATCCAGCGCGTTTACCAGGGCGTCCAATTCTTTTGGCCCATGCACAGGCGACGGGGTAAAACGCAAGCGCTCGGTGCCGCGCGGTACTGTCGGGTAATTGATTGGTTGAACGTAAATGCCATAATTTTCCAGCAAAAGATCCGACAGCATTTTACATTTCACCGGATCACCCACATGCACCGGCACAATATGGCTGCCGTGATCATCCACAGGCATGCCCAAAGCAATCAAACGATCTTTAAGTATACGCGCATGTTTTTGTTGCAATTCACGCAAATGCGGATCGGTTTTCAGATGTTTTACAGAGGCCGCCGCCCCCGCCGCAACCGCGGGTGGCAAGCTGGTGGTAAAGATAAACCCGGGTGCATAAGAACGGATCGCATCCGCCATTTTGGCGCTGGTAGCAATATATCCGCCATGCACACCGAAGGCCTTGCCCAGAGTGCCATTAATAATATCAACCCGATCCATCAAACCATCGCGCTCACACACGCCAGCACCGTGCGCGCCATACATGCCAACCGCATGCACTTCGTCGATATAGGTTAAGGCGTTAAATTCATCAGCAAGATCCAGGATTTTCTCAATCGGGCCGAAATCACCGTCCATAGAATAGATCGATTCAAACGCAATCAGTTTTGGCGCGTCGATGTCAATGCTTTCCAGCAATTCGCGCAAATGATCGGTGTCATTGTGACGCCAGATTTTCTTTGGGCAGTTGCCATGGCGAATGCCTTGGATCATCGAAGCGTGGTTCAGCGCGTCTGACAGAATTGTCAGGCCTGGAAATAAAATAGGCAGGGTTGAAAGCGTTGCATCATTGGCAATATAAGCCGACGTAAAAACCAATGCTGCCTCTTTTTGGTGTAAGTCGGCCAATTCGGATTCAAGGTTTTTGTGATAAACCGTTGTGCCGGAAATGTTGCGCGTCCCGCCCGAGCCAGCGCCTGTGGCATTCAGGGCGTCGTGCATCGCTTCCAGCACATGCGGATGTTGTCCCATGCCCAGATAATCGTTGCCGCACCACACCGTAATCGGCTTGTCTGTTCCGTCAGGACGTCGCCAAATTGCGTGAGGGAAAGCGCCTTTGCGCCGTTCAATATCAATAAACGTCCGATATCGACCTTCATCATGCAGGTTTTGCAGGCTTTCGTCGATTTTAGCAGAATAGTCCATTGATCACTCCGGTTTATGACAGGCGCAGCGCGCGTTGCCCTTTTGTATCGCTCGAAAAGCGAAACAAATAGGCTACAAATTGCCGCTCCTTAAATTTTTGTTATACTGTTGATCATTCAATCCGAAATCACGATTTCGCAATCATCTGCATCGCAGGCGGTTATGGCCGCATCTTCAGCGCCGTCTCCATTGGAAATAGCGTATTTTCCGGTGAGCTGCGAAATTGCAAATATCCGCGGTTTGCCGCTACGCAGATAGGATTTTTTAAACGCCACAGTCGCATCCAGACTAAGCTGAAAACCGGTTTCTTTCCAGCCTTTGGGCCGGATCAACGCCACAATCACACAGCTTGCCCCACCATTACGCGCCGCATCGCATCCCTTCAAAGCAAAAGTTTTCGCCGGATCGAGACTATGGAAATCTGCCCCCGCAACCGTGGCCTTTGAGGCCAGCCCTTCGTCGGGCGCCATTGCAATCGCGCCGTAATACTTTTGCTGAACGCCCACGGCAACCAACACTTGTGCATCCTGATCGCTCAGAAAATCATGCGGTAACACCTCAACAACAGCACCTTTGGGTTTTACCAGCAGTTTTTTCGCTTGCCTGCCCGAAAGAGGATCGGCAAACGCGTCGCTTGAAAACAAACACACAGCAAGGCCAACACCGGCTACAATTTTACATAATCTACACATGAATCACTCCTCTTGTTGGGTCTTTTTAACGCTTTGGATTTGGAATGACTAGGCGGGAATACAGGGAATGCCGCTAAGCGCGGGGCAGTCATACCTTAAAAGATGTGATTCAAATACGGCAAATAGGGTGCATTGAGGAATCCAGGATTCCGGAATCGTGGTTTAATGAACGATGCATAACACGCCCCATTTTCATATTGATTTTCATATTCCGCTAGACTCCACATATTGGGCTGATAGGCTTTGAAAAACACCCAAACCGGAGCAAAAAAATGACCCTAAACGCTGTTCTCGATCGCATCGACGCCCAAATGCCTGACGCCACCGAACGCTTGCTTGATTTGTTGCGCATTCAGTCCATTTCCACCGATCCCGCCTATAAAGCCGATTGCGACAAGGCCGCTGATTGGCTGGTCGAGGATCTGAAATCTATCGGTGTTGATGCCAGCAAACGCCCGACCACAGGCCATCCGATGGTTGTCGGCCATGCCAAAGGCACAGGTAAACACGTGCTGTTTTACGGGCATTATGATGTGCAACCCGTTGATCCGCTTGATCTGTGGGATACCCCGCCGTTTGAACCATCCTTGGAAGAAACCGACAAAGGCACCGTTATTCGCGGACGCGGGGCCAGCGATGACAAAGGCCAGTTGATGACATTTGTCGAAGCCTGCCGCGCGTGGGTTGCGGTGCACGGCGAACTGCCGATCAAGGTGTCGTTTTTCTTTGAAGGCGAGGAAGAGTCCGGTTCGCCGTCTTTGGTGCCCTATATGAAAGAGAACGCCAAAGAGCTTACCACGGATATCGCGTTAATCTGTGATACCGGGCTATTTTCATCGGCAGTGCCTGCAATCACCACCCAATTGCGCGGCATGGTGACCGAAGAATTTACCATCAAAGGGGCCGCGCGTGATCTGCATTCGGGTATGTATGGCGGACTTGCCGGAAATCCCATCCATGTTCTTTCTAAAATTGTGGCCGATTTGCATGATGAAACCGGTGCTGTCACGCTGGACGGGTTTTACGATGATGTGCCCGAACTAGATGATCAAACCAGATCCATGTGGCAAAATTTGGCCTTTGACCACGCCGATTTTTTAGGCGAAGTGGGGCTTTCAATGCCTGCGGGCGAACAGGATCGCACCCCGCTGGAAATGATCTGGTCGCGCCCCACCTGCGAAGTAAACGGTATTTGGGGGGGCTATATTGGTGACGGGTTCAAAACTGTTCTGCCTGCCGATGCCCACGCAAAAATAAGCTTTCGTTTAGTTGGCCAACAAGACCCGGATAAAATTCATGCCGCCTTCAAGGCCCATGTGGAAAGCCGCCTGCCCGATGATTTTACCGTCGAATTCAAGCCATCGCGGGGTGCTGCCGCCTCACAAATGTCCACAGAAGATCCGGCTTTTGAAGCTGCCATCGGCGCGCTGTCAGATGAATGGCCCCGCAATGGTTCTTATATCGGTTGCGGCGGATCAATCCCGATTGCCGGATATTTCAAAGACATCCTCGGAATGGATGCGATGCTGATCGGGTTTGGAAAAGACGATGATCAAATCCATTCCCCGAACGAAAAATACGATATGGAAAGCTTTCACAAAGGCACGCGCAGCTGGGCGCGGATATTGCACGCGCTGTCAAAATAAACTGTAGGGCGGGGTTCATCCCGCCTTATACTTCTTTTGTATAAACACGCTATTTTACCAGCTGCCCCCACAAATCATATTCCCCCGCTTCGTCCACTTCTACGCGGACAATATCCCCCACTTTTATCCCCTCATACCCTTCGTCAATGAACAGATTCCCATCAATTTCGGGGGCATCGGCCATGGTGCGGCAGGTGGCGGCATCGTCATCGATTTCATCGACAATCACATCAATCGCCTTACCCACTTTGGCCTCCAGTTTGGCCTCGGAAATGGTTTGGGCTTTGGCCATAAACCGTTCCCAGCGGTTTTGCTTTATGTCGTCTGGCACGTGATCCGGCAACGCATTGGAACGCGCACCATCCACATTTTCATACTGAAAACAGCCAATGCGATCCAGTTGTGCCTCTTCCAGCCAGTCTAGCAGATTTTCAAATTCAGCCTCGGTTTCGCCGGGATAGCCCACAATAAACGTGGAGCGCAGGGTAATGTCCGGGCAAATATCACGCCACGCCGTGATTTCATCCAGTGTTTTGGCCGCAGCCGCAGGACGCGCCATGCGCCGCAAAACATCAGGGTGGGAATGTTGAAACGGAATATCCAGATAGGGCAGGATCAATCCCTCGGCCATCAGCGGAATAAGATCGCGCACATGCGGATAGGGATAGACATAATGCAGCCGAACCCACGCGCCCAAGCTGCCCAAATCGCGGGCCAAATCGGTGATATGGGCGCGGTGGCCTTTTTCGTCAGCATATTTGATATCCAGACCATAAGCCGAAGTATCCTGTGAAATCACCAGCAGTTCTTTCACCCCGGCATCCACCAAACGTTCGGCCTCGCGCATCACCGCATGGGCGGGGCGCGACGCCAGTTTGCCACGCATATCGGGGATAATGCAAAACTTGCACTTGTGGTTGCAACCTTCTGATATTTTTAGATAACTATAGTGCCGTGGCGTTAATGTGACGCCGCTGGCCGGCAGCAAATCAATAAAGGGATCGGGATTAGGTGGCACGGCGGCATGCACCGCATCCAGAACCTGTTCATACTGGTGTGGACCGGTAACGGCCAGAATGCGCGGATGGTGCCTGCGAATATAATCCGGCTCGGCGCCCAGACATCCCGTCACGATCACACGCCCGTTTGCGGCGAGTGCCTCGCCAATCGCATCAAGGCTTTCGGCTTTGGCTGAATCTAGAAATCCGCAGGTGTTCACGATAACCGCGTCCGCGCCCGCGTAATCCGGTGAAATCGCATAGCCTTCAGCACGCAGACGGGTCAAAATCCGTTCACTATCCACAAGCGCCTTGGGGCATCCCAACGACACCATACCAATACGGGGCTGCCCATCGCGGGCGGGTTCATTCAGGCGGGCCTTTGGCGCAAGATCAGGGCGCAGGGAGGGAGGATTTGTAACCATAGGGCCGCGTATAAATTACGCAGCCCAAAAGGGAAAGATATCGATTGCGGACAAACCGGTTTCTATTGGTTGGCAGGGCCGATTTAAACTGGAAATTATACGTAATTAGGGGTTTGGTATTACGGAAATTTCCTGATTTTTGGCCGATGGACTTACCCGTTGGTTGCTGCCGCAAGCCCTTGAACCTTGGTTAAGGCGGCACCGCTATCAATGCTCTCAGCTGCCATTTCCACGCCTTGCTTTAGATCGCTTGCACGATCCGAAATCATCAATGCTGCTGCCGAATTCAACAAAACCGCATCACGGTAGGCTGATTTTTCACCGTCCAGTAAAGCCCGAAAAGCCGCGCCGTTTTCTTCGGGGCTGCCGCCCATGATATCTTTGAACGGATGCACAGGCAGGCCTGCATCTTCAGGATTTATTTCAAATTCAGTCACCTTGCCATCAACAAGTGCGGCAACCCAAGAGACACCACAAATGGTGATTTCATCGGTTCCATCCGATCCATGCACAAGCCATGCTTTTTCCGAGCCGAGTTCGCGTAGGGTTTCAGCCATGGGGCGAATCAAATCGCGGGTAAACGCACCGGTAAGTTGGCGTTTGGCCCCCGCTGGATTGGTAAGCGGGCCAAGTATATTGAAAATTGTGCGCGTGCCCAATTCGGCGCGGGTTGGCATCACATGGGCCATAGCGGGGTGGTGCATCGGGGCCATCATAAAGGCAATGCCAATATCCTTGAGCGCCTTTTCAACCACATCCACCCCAACCATCACGCCAATACCCATCTGGCCCAATACATCGGCCGCACCGGATTTAGACGATAGATTGCGGTTGCCATGTTTGGCCACAGGCACCCCTGCCCCCGCCACCACAAACGCCGTCGCCGTTGAAATATTCAAGGTGCCTTTACCATCGCCCCCCGTGCCAACAATATCCATCGCCCCCGCAGGCGCATTCACCTTGTGGCACTTTGCCCGCATCACGGCGGCGGCGGCGGCGAATTCTTCAACCGTTTCGCCGCGCGTGCGCAGTGCCATCAGCAATCCGCCAATCTGGCTGGGCGTCGCATCACCGTTAAACAGGATTTCAAACGCAGTTTCAGCCTCTTGGCGGGTTAACGCACGATCAGAGGCAATTCCAATCAGGGGTTTTAGCGCGTCACTCATGCGTTTACCTTTACGTTTGCGATTTTAAGGAAGTTTTCAAGTAGCTTATGCCCATGTTCGGTTTTAATCGATTCAGGATGAAACTGCACCCCGTGCATGGGCAAATCTTTGTGATGCATGCCCATAATCGTGCCATCCTCAAGTTCGGCGTTTACCACCAGACATTCCGGCAGGGTTTCGCGTTCCACAATCAAAGAATGATACCGCGTGGCCGTAATCGGGCTATCCAACCCTGCAAACAACCCCGTTGCATCATGGCGCATTTCACCGGTTTTACCGTGCACAATTTCATTACAGCGCACGATCTTGCCGCCAAAGGCCTCGCCAATGGATTGATGGCCCAGACACACGCCTAAAAGCGGTTTTTTCGCGTCCGCAGCGGCTTTGGTAAGATCCAGGCAAATGCCGGCTTGGGCCGGATCGCATGGTCCGGGCGACAGCACAATCGCCTCGGCCCCCATGTTCATGGCCTCATCAACAGAAATCTTGTCATTGCGTTTTACCACAACATCCGCGCCAAGCTCGCCCAGATAATGTACCAGATTATAGGTGAAACTGTCGTAATTATCGATCAAAAGCAACATTTTCGCCTATTTCCCGTGTTTGTTAACTTCAAATTAAGAAGAGGGGGTGAACCCGCGTTCCAGTCGCGCTATACATGCCCTTGAAGGCGGCGCCGGGTCAAGACCCACAGCGCCGGTTTGGCAAGAACAATAACGGAGTGACCAGTGGGACGCGGATTTATCTTAGGGGCTCTTTGGGGGCTATTGGTAGCAATTATCACTGTTTCAATCACGTCTCTGATGCAGGGAGGCGCGCGGATAGCTGTGACGGCTCCGCAGGCAAGTACAGTTGACGTTCCGGTGGGAACGCCGTTCAATGCCCCGAAACCGGAACAAATAACCGTTGTTCCTCAAGTAGATAGCGCAATTTCGGGAGAATCAAATCCGGCCACCCTTGCGCAAACCAGTGATGATCAACAACCCACAGCAGATATCTCGGCATCATTGGAGCGCCCCAGCACAAGCCAGACAAATACCCAAGGTATGATCGCGCCAACGATCGAAACTGATTCGGGGTCTGCGATGGTCGACAATCCCGCCGTGGAGGATGACACGGCAGTTTCTACAGCGCCAGCTTCGCCTGATATGGTTGCGGCGCATAACGATTCTAACCGGATACCTCCGTCACAATCTGCCCCGGCGCCCGTTGACGTGCTAACCGATGTGCAATCCTTACCGGATGTGCAAGACCCCGCCACCGAACAGCCTACACCTGTCGAAACGGCTACCGCCCCTGAGCCTGCCCCTGCAGCCACACTAGAAACAAGCACGATCCAGGCGCAAACAGACCCAGAAGCGCAACCCGTAATGCAATCAGAGCCGGCCGCGCAGGAAATTACCCTGCCGGATACAGAAACCCCTATCGCCCCCGCAACCGAGCCACGCCCGCAAGCGCCAGAAACGGCAATCGCAAGCGAAACCCCGCCCGCAACCATGCCTGAAGAAACCGAAAAGCCCAGTGTCATTGCCGAAACAGAAGCGCCCACCACAATTCGCTCCCCTGTGTTTGATATGGGAAATCTTGCGCCAAACATCCCGACAACGCGCCTACCTTCCATTGCGAAAACATCAACCACTGCAACCACCGAAAATGCGACGATTGAACCAAGCCCCCCGAAAGGCGCGTTATTCAATAATAGCGTGCCCTATGATGTCGCGCCCGAAACATCATTGATGTCGATCATCCTGATTGATGATGAAAATAACCCGATTTCCGATGCAACCTTGCATGAATATCCTGTCCCTGTTGCGTTTGCGATTGATGCCTCACGTGATGATGCGGGGCGTGCGGCCAAACGCTATCGGGATGCCGGATTTGAAGTGTTGATGCTGACAAACTTTCCTGTTGGGGCCACGCCGGCAGATATAGAGCAGGCGTTCCAGGCCTATGAGGCCGCCATGCCCGAGGCGATTGCGGTGCTGGATCAAGATAAAAACGGATTTCGCCGTGGTCGGGATGTTATTACGCAAATTGCTGAAATCCTTGCGCAAACAGGTCATGGCTTGGTGACGCAGGATCGCGGATTAAACACGCCCCAAAAAATCGCCCTCAAAGAAGGCGTGCCAGCGGCCTTGATTTATCGCGGCATTGACGACAAAGACGAAAACGCAACGGTGATCCGGCGCTACCTGAACCGGGCGGCGTTTCAGGCCACCCAAAAAGGTAATGTCATTCTAGTGGGGCGCACGCGTTCTCAAACAGTGGAAGCGTTGCTTTTATGGTCGACCAATGACAAGGCCAGCACATTAGAGCTTGCACCAGTGTCTTCCATTCTTAAGGCAGCACCAACAAAATAAATCCGACACAATAAAAAGGGGGCGCGATGCCCCCTCAGACCACTGACAAACCCCGTCATTTTTTGGCGGGGTTTTCT
>CAMZKY010000038.1 GCA_947311455.1 uncultured Marinosulfonomonas sp.
GACATCGGTTACACCACAACGTTTGAAACGGCGCGAGGATGTTGTTACCGATGGCAACCAGCCCGAGAAAATTCTAGCCAATGCCCCCGATGCGCGCGAAGGTTTTTTCGCTGTGCCCAAAGTGGTGGAGTAAGAGATATGACTGATCTAAACACCCTGACAATCGCCGAGGCTCGCGATGGGCTGCGTGACAAGAAATTCACTTCGGTTGAGCTGACAAATGCGTGTCTTTCCGCGATTGAAGGCAGCAACGCCCTGAATGCATTTGTGCATAACACACCGGAAATTGCCGGTAAAATGGCCGCCAAGGCAGACGCGGATTTGGCCAAAGGTGATGCGCCTGCCATGTGTGGTATCCCGTTAGGTATTAAGGATTTATTCTGCACCAAAGGCGTGGCCTCGCAAGCGGGATCGCGGATTCTGGAAGGGTTTAAGCCTGAATACGAAAGCACCGTAACGCAAAATCTGTGGAACAATGGCGCGGTGATGCTGGGCAAGTTGAACATGGATGAATTCGCCATGGGCAGCTCTAACGAAACGTCGGTTTATGGCAATGTGGTCAATCCGTGGCGTCGTGGCAATGACGATGCGCCGCTCACCCCGGGTGGATCGTCTGGTGGTTCGGCCGCAGCGGTTGCGGCTGATTTATGTCTGGCGGCAACGGGCACCGATACGGGCGGCTCCATCCGCCAGCCTGCTGCGTTCACAGGCATCACCGGCATCAAACCCACCTACGGGCGGTGTTCGCGTTGGGGTGTGGTGGCGTTTGCCTCCTCGCTTGATCAGGCGGGCCCGATGACAAAATCCGTGCGCGACGCGGCGATTATGCTTGAGGCGATGTGCGGCCATGATGAAAAAGATTCGACCAGCGCCGATCTGGCCGTTCCGAATTTCGAAGCGGCGCTTACCGGTGATATTCGTGGCAAAAAGATAGGTATTCCCAAAGAATATCGCATGGACGGTATGCCATCCGAGATCGAAAAATTATGGGCAGACGGCACCGCAATGTTGAAAGACGCAGGTGCGGAAATTGTTGATATTTCCCTACCCCATACCCAATACGCCTTGCCTGCCTATTACGTGATTGCCCCCGCCGAGGCCTCATCCAATCTGGCCCGTTACGATGGTGTGCGCTATGGCCACCGCGCCACGTTGGCCGCAGGCGAAGGTATTGATGAAATGTATGCCAAAACCCGCGCCGAAGGTTTTGGTCACGAAGTGAAAAACCGTGTGATGATCGGCACCTATGTTCTGTCCGCCGGATTTTACGATGCCTATTACAACCGCGCCCGCCGTGTGCGTAGCCTGATCAAAAAGGATTTCGAGGATGTGTTTGCCGCCGGGATTGATTCAATTCTAACCCCGGCCACCCCTTCCGCCGCTTTTGGTTTGGGTGAAATGGCGGATGCGGATCCGGTGAAAATGTATCTGAACGATGTGTTTACCGTGACGGTGAATTTAGCCGGTTTGCCCGGAATTACGGTGCCAACGGGCGTTGACGCTCAAGGCTTGCCGCTGGGTTTGCAGCTGATCGGTAAACCGTGGGAAGAGGGCGAATTGCTGAATTTTGCCTATTCACTGGAACGTGCAGCGGGATTTGTTTCCAAACCGTCAAAATGGTGGTAAAAGCCCCCTAAATGCAGTGATAATGCAATAATTGAGGTAAGTTATGCGGTTTTTAGGTTCTGTGGTGATGATTTTGGCTTTGGCAGCCTGCGACCCTAAAGTGCCAAATTCCGGCGAGGGTGTCGGGTTTGACAATTATGAAGATTATGAGGCCGCACGCACAGCGCGTGAGGCTAAATTGCGCGGTGCCACCGCTGCGTCGTCCTCTGCGAGATCAACACAAATTCCGGCCACAACAACCAGCACCGCATCAACGCCACCTGCACGCCCCGCAAACCGTTCCATTGCGATTTCAGATGAGCAGGATTTCTCGGCTGTTTCCGCTCGTGAAACGATCCAAAGCGATCGCGAGCGTTTGGCTGCGCAACGCCAACAATATACTGTAATCGAGCCAACAGCATTGCCCACGCGATCTGGCAGCAATGGGCCAAATATCGTTGATTACGCGTTGTCCACCACCAATGCCGCTGGCATGCCGATCTATAAACGCTCCAAATTATTTGCCCAAAGTCGCTATAACCGGAATTGCGCCAAATTTGCCTCGCCTGATTTGGCACAGGCCGAATTTTTGCGCGCTGGTGGGCCAAAATATGATCGCAAAGGGCTGGATCCTGACGGGGACGGGTTTGCTTGCACATGGGATCCGCAACCGTTTCGCAATGCGCGCGCGGCGGCAACTGCAGCTGCGTCTAACTGATCGTGGGGGGCATATGCACCCCGTTTCCTTCGGATAATTTCGGTGACAGGCGTGGGTGCATTGCGCCCGATATGGTTGTGCTGCATTATACCGCAATGGATACGGCGAATGAGGCGCTCGAGCGGCTCTGTTCGGATCAATTCGAGGTGTCGGCACATTATCTTATTAGTGAAAAAGGCGATATTTATCAACTGGTTGCCGAAGAAAAACGCGCGTGGCATGCAGGGGCGGGAGCGTGGGGTGATGTTTGCGATGTGAATTCCCACTCCATCGGAATTGAGCTGGCCAATACCGGCCTAACCCCGTTTCCCGAGGCACAGATGATGGCGTTGGAAGCCCTGTTATCCGGCATCATGCTGCGTTGGGATATTGCGCCAGAACGCATCATTGGCCATTCCGATATGGCCCCTAATCGCAAGGGTGATCCGGGCGCACGGTTTGATTGGCGGCGGCTGGCACTACAAGGGCTTGCTGTTTGGCCAGAAGGGGCGGGGAGCGGTGATTTTCGCGCATGCCTGACCGCGTTTGGGTATCCTGCCGACGCGACCGATCAGGATTTGTTATCGGCGTTTCGCCTGCGGTTTTCACCGTGGAAATCCGGCCCGCTGGATGAGGACGATCTGAAACGCGCTCAAGGCTTGGCGCGCTATCCGGTTGACCCCAACATCGGGAAACCCTAAAGCCAGTCTTGCGCGGAGGGCTGGATGGCCGCGGGGTGGTAACACCGCGAGGAAAGTCCGGACTCCACAAAACAACGGTGCCGGATAACGTCCGGCTGGGGAAACCCAAGGGAAAGCGCCACAGAAAACAAACCGCCTGTTATATGCAGGTCAGGGTGAAACGGTGGGGTAAGAGCCCACCGCGCGTTTGGCAACAAAGGCGGCACGGCAAGCCCCACCGGGAGCAATGCCAAATAGGGATCTTGCGGGCCTTGGCCCAGGCTTGTTTTGGGCTGAAAGATCCGGGTTGGCAGCTTGATCTGTTTGGTAACAAACAGACTAGAGGAATGGTCATCGA
>CAMZKY010000039.1 GCA_947311455.1 uncultured Marinosulfonomonas sp.
CCCCGACCCCGCCTCCGCCCGCGACCGCGTTTGTGATTGTGTTTGTGATTGCGTTTGTGAATGTGATTGCGATTGCGAGTGCGTCTGCGAGTGCGCCTGCGACTGCGACTGCGAGTGCGAGTGGGACTGCGAATGCGAGTGCGAGTGCGAGTGCGACTGCGACTGCGAATGCGAGTGCGAGTGCGAGTGGGATCAGCCAGCCCGAAGCCTGTCGTATGACACGATTCGGGCTGGCTGCGGCCCACTTATCACCTAACACGCCAAAAATAATGATGACAATTGCGCCAAGTGTCGCGGCGCGTTCTGGCCAGAAATCTGTTGCCCCAAAAATCACAACATTTCCCAGCCGGCCATCCTGACCGGTGACAATCCAGAACAGCAGCAACAGGAAAAACGGATAGACCACCGCAATCAACAGCGCCCGATCATATAATTGCCATGTCAGGGCCTTGCGCAAAATGCGCAGCGGGTTTTTGCCTGAATAGGTGTCATCACAGAATTTTCGCCAAAAATAGGCAATGGTGCCGCCGGTGAAATATTTATAAATCTGGGTATAGTTTGAATGGCGCAATGTGCCCGCGATAAAATCACGCCGATCAGTTTGGGCCATCATCAACAGCGCAATCAACGACAAAAATACCCACAACACCAACAGGGCCGTCAGCCATGCAGGCAGTGAAAACGTCAAAACCGCCGCGAAAATCGCCAGCAGCGTGCCGTGGGGAATGCCAATGTCGAACCGTTTATTCATGCACAAGTTGTGGCGCGGTTCGTGGCGCGTGGCAAGGTATTAGACACAGCGCGGCATTTCTGTGTTGTGCAAAGGGGACAGGCGGTGGGGGGCGTGTTGCCCCCGTCGCTGCGGTGGTTAAATCGCCAAACCCTTGGTGCCCATATCAAGGTATTTCTTGCGCCGATCCTTGACCAAAGCGGCGGGTTTCTTTTTCATCAATTCCTTAAGGGTTTTTTCAATCGCTTTGCCCACATTGGCAATGGCGGTGTCGCGGTCGCGTTGTGCGCCGCCGGTGGGCTCATCGATGATTTGATCGGCAACACCCAGTTGTTGCAAATCCTGCGCGGTCAGTTTCAGCGCCTCGGCGGCTTCGCGCATTTTTTCGGCGTCTTTCCACAGGATCGAGGCACAGCCTTCGGGGGAAATTACCGAATAGATCGAATGTTCCAGCATCAACAAACGGTTGCCCGTGGCAAAGGCCACAGCCCCGCCGGAACCGCCTTCGCCAATGATCACTGAAATCAGCGGCACTTTGACTTGCAAACATTTTTCGGTGGCGCGCGCGATGGCCTCGGACTGGCCGCGTTCTTCGGCGCCTTTGCCGGGATATGCGCCCGGGGTGTCAACCAGTGTGATGATCGGCAGGCCGAATTTATCGGCCAGTTCCATCAGGCGGATCGCCTTGCGGTAGCCTTCGGGGCGGGCCATGCCGAAATTGCGTTCAATGCGGGTTTTGGTGTCGTGGCCTTTTTCATGGCCAATCACCATCACCGGAATGTCGTTGATCCGGCCAATGCCGCCCATCACCGCGTGATCATCGGCAAAGCTGCGATCTCCGGCCAGCGGGGTATATTCATTGAACAGCGCGTTGATGTAATCTTTGCAATGGGGGCGATCAGGGTGGCGCGCCACCTGACATTTGCGCCACGGTGTCAAGGTTTGATACATGTCGCGCAGCATGGTTACGGCTTTGTTGTCCAGCGCCAGCGCCTCTTTCTCGACGTCGATATCTTCCTCGGATTGACGGGCCATGGCGCGCAGCTCCTCGGCTTTGCCTTCGATTTCGGCCAATGGTTTTTCAAACTCAAGATAAATGGTCATGTAACGCTCCGCAATTCATGTTGGATGATATATGACGGCGGCAAACGGAATTTGCAATGGATGCAGGCCCGCAAGATCTGTGAAATTACCCTGTGGCAGGTAATTTCTGCGAGATGTAGCAAGGGCAGAACATGAAAAACGCATCTTGCGTTTGATCGGTCCCTATTCAGGGCTTCAGGCGGCCCATACGTATTTATATGGCGACTGGTTGCCAAACTCAGGCTATGAGATGCACGACGCGCCGTGCTATGAGATCTATCTAAACAGCCCCGCCGATACGGTGCTGGATGAATTGATCACCGAAATTTATGTGCCGTTGAAAGGATAAGCTGCCACGATGGACAAGATTGATTTTAAGAAACGGGACAAGCCGCTATATACGGGCAAGGCAGGGCGGTTTGATCGTGTTGATGTGCCCCAAATGTTATTCTTGTCCATTGATGGCGCGGGTGATCCCAATACATCAAAAAATTACGCGATGTCGGTCGCGGCCCTTTACGGGTTAAGCTATGGTCTGAAATTCCTCGGGAAAACCGCGCATCAGGTTGATCATGTTGTCGGCCCGCTAGAAGGGCTGTGGTGGGCCGATGATATGGCTGTGTTTACCACGCGAGACAAAGACAGCTGGAAATGGCGGATGATGATCCGTCAGCCAGCCTGGGTGACGGATACAGATTTGGCAGACGTGCGCGCCGGTGTGAACGTAAAAAATGCCAAGAAAAAAGACGCACCAACAGATAAAGATCATATTGACCGCGTTGAATTACCGCGTTTTGGTGAGGGACGATGCATTCAGGTGTTGCACGTGGGGCGCTATGAGGATGAAGGGCCGATTCTGGCGGATATGCATCAAAGGTTTATACCCGAGAATGGCCTGAAAATGCGCGGGCTTCACCATGAAATATACCTAAGTGATCCGCGACGCATTGTGGCTGACAAGTTGAAAACAATCCTGCGTCAACCTGTTGAAAATATATGATTTAGGTTGCGCCGCGCTTCGCGCGTCGCCGGAGGCTCTTTTGGTGAGTTGTTGAAACGATTTACATCGTCAGTTGTTCTGACCTATGGCAAATTTAAAGGCTGCGAGCGGTGATGTCAGGATTTGAACATCAGGCGCGGTAATGTAACGCGCGGCATCTGCCATCGATGCTTGGGCCAAAACAATTGTTGTGATGGAGGTGTCCATTTTGATCGTGTTCGTTACCTGTTGTGCTACGCCTTGATGAAACGCGTTGTGTTGACCGTCGACAAATAACGGCCACAGCGCCTTAAGACGTAAAGGGGTTATTTTAGGGGTTGTTCCGGCAGCCTGAACACAATCCCCGAGCAATGAAAGAGTGGGTTCACGGGTGCTTTCGATCGCAAAGACAACAAGGATGTGTACCGAATCTTGCGCAGCGATTTCCATCATCGGGCGATCAATCCTGATTGCACCAAGGGTCTCAGCCGCTGGACCAAGTGTTGTGCAGGTGCAAATTACCGGGCCAATGGACGCGTTGATCAAAGTTTCCATTTCCAACATAAGCGAAGTGGTGGTGCCTTGGATTTGCGCGTGTGTCAGCCAGTCGGTGCGAACATGCTGGGTTAGCGCGACACAAGGGGCATGTTCATCGCGAAGCGCCGTAAATGTTGCGCAATGAATTTCTGCCGTGTGCAAAAAAGTTAGGGTTTTAGCCGCCATTGATTATCTCTGATTGCTTCACAATCACCTCGGCTTGCTTAATGCTGGCGATGTCTACCAATCGGCCTTTGTAAACCGTTGCGCCTTCGCCATTTGTTTTAGCGGTTTCCATAGCTGCTAGGATTTCGCGGGCCTCTGCCACTTGTTCGGCCGATGGCGTAAACACATCATTGGCCAGCGCGATTTGTTTCGGGTGGATGGCCCATTTCCCAACCATGCCCAAGGTGGCAGAACGGCGCGCTTGGGCAATAAAACCTTCATCATCGGAAAAATCGCCAAACGGGCCGTCCACTGGTAAAACACCATGGGTGCGGCAGGCGGCAACGATGGCGGTTTGGGCCCAATGCCACGGATCAGACCAGTATTTCTGCCCCTCATGGGCCATGTAATAATTGGCTTGTGTGCCGCCAATACCCGTGGTTTGCATCCCCATGGAGGCGGCGAAATCGGCGGCCCCAAGGCTCATGGCTTGCAAACGTGGTGATGCGGCGGCGATTTCTTCCACATGGGCGATGCCGGCGGCAGATTCGATGATCACCTCGAATGCGATTGGTTTGGCGCGGTTTTTGGCACGCTCAATAGCGGTGACAAGGGCATCAACCGCGTAGATATCGGCAGCGCAGCCAACTTTTGGGATCATTATTTGATCAATACGATCACCGGCGCGCTCCAGAATTTCAACCACATCGCGATACCAGTAGGGTGTATCAAGGCCGTTGATGCGCACGCTTAAGTGTTTGGTATTCCAATCAATATCATTGATTGCCTCAATGACGTTGTTGCGCGCGCTGTCTTTGTCGGACGGCGCAACGCTGTCTTCCAGATCAAGGTTGATCACATCAGCCGCCGAGGCGGCCATCTTTTCAAACAGCGCCACACGCGAGCCGGGGCCGAATAGCTGACAACGATTGGGGCGTGCAGGCGGGGTTGGTTGGATGCGGAAGCTCATGGCGGGCCTTTCGGTAAGGATGTTGCGAAAAATGTTGCGGCTTGGGTATAATATTGCGCGCAAGCCTGCAACAGTTTTGTTGCACTTGCGAAGGTGTCTTTGCTGCATTGCAGCAATCATGGATTTGCACGATTCTACGCGACTCGCGGGGTGAATCGGGAGGATCGCGCGTCAAAATGTTATTTATTGCGGGATATGTGCAAAACAGCGGGTGAACCTCGTTAATCTTGCGAAGAAATTGCGTATGATTTGGGCAAAATTGCTTTGAAAATTTGTTTTTGGGGATACGACAATGATTGAAACACCATATCTTTTGTTTCTGGGCGATGCGCCGGATCAACTTGCTGCGAAAGTGGCACAAGGCATCAAGGATTGGCGGCCGGAAAATTCGGTTGGGCAATTCCGAATGCAGGGCTGCGGGGCTGATTTGGGCCTCACGGATATGACTTTGGCCGAGGCCAAGGCGGCGGGTGCAAAAACGCTGGTGATTGGTGTGGCCAATCGCGGTGGGTTTATATCGCCGGAATGGCGTGCGGTGATGGTCGAGGCGTTGGAGATGGGGTATGATATTGCCAGCGGCTTGCACAATTTGTTGCGCGACGAAGGCGAACTGACAGCCGCGTCGCAAACCCATGGTGGCACTTTGCATGATGTGCGGGTTCCGTCGGTTGGGTATCCGATTGCAAGCGGTGTGAAACGCAGTGGTAAACGTGTGCTGGCTGTGGGCACCGATTGTTCGGTCGGGAAAATGTATACGGCCCTTGCAATGGACGCCGAGATGAATAAACGCGGGATGAAATCCACGTTTCGCGCCACAGGTCAAACCGGTATCCTGATTACCGGCCACGGTGTGCCTTTGGATGCGGTGATTGCCGATTTCATGGCAGGGTCTGTTGAATATCTAACGCCGGACAATGACGCGGATCATTGGGATCATATCGAGGGGCAAGGCTCATTGTTTCATGCGTCTTATTCAGGTGTAACTATGGCGTTAATCCACGGGGGGCAGCCTGATGCGTTGATACTGGCACACGAACCAACCCGCACGCATATGCGTGGATTGCCGGATTATTCCTTGCCAACACTGGAACAGTTGCGCGACATGGCCTTACCTTTGGCGCAGGTGGTTAACCCTGCCTGTGTTGTTGCGGGGATTTCGGTGAATACCCAGCACTTTAGCGAGGATGAGGCGTTGGCCTATTTGGCAGAAGTTGAGGCGCGGATGGGCATTCCTGCCGTTGATCCGTTCCGTCAAGGTGCCGGTCGTTTGGTGGATTCTTTAAATACGATTTAAAGGGCGCGATTTCCCGGTCCGGCGTGATGAGCCGTGGCTGGGAAATAATATGTCGGGATAAGTCCTTAGATTACGGCTTACATCTCTTCTTCTTCGCCTGAGGAACCGCCAACGATAGAGGGATCGGCTTCAATTAGGGCTTCTGCCAGGTAGAATGCATACTCGTTGCCTTCCGGAATGGTTATCCCTCGATCAATAAAGACGCTTTCTGTAACCATCAGCGTGTCTACGTATTGGAGTACATCTTCGCCCCCGGTCGCATTTGCATAATAATCGTTATATGCTTGCTGCAGGGCTTCATCGCTAAGCTCCGATATTGAGGTGTATAGTTTTTCAACCCAGAATTCGTCGTCTTGGTGCGGGGCATAAAGGGCTTGATATTGATCGAATACTTCAGGTCTTTCCAGCCAATCTCCGCTGGATTCATTATCTGTTCCAAAGGTCAGGCTTGTTGATGCCAGTTCTGTTGCGATATTGTCGGCAAGCGTATTGGCTCCACCGCCTACTGAGAACATGGTGGCGCTACTCAAACCAACGATTGCGCCAGTTAATACAACCCAGTCAACAGTAACAGCACCAGAATCATCAATAACAAATTTAAGGGTCTTGTATTTCATCGTTTGTTCCCATTTGTGTATGTGGTTAGAATACAAGTAAAGTTAAGAATAGAATGTGGCATAATATAGCCTGAACTATGAAAGATTAAAGAAATGATGATTTCTGTTAACCATGATGTATTCAAGTTGGCGCAGGTGTTTACGATTTCCCGTGGTAGCCGGACCGAGGCCAAGGTTTTAACGGTGCGTGTGGCGCGGGATGGTAAAACCGGTTGGGGTGAATGTGTGCCTTATGCGCGTTATGGCGAAACGCTGGATAGTGTAACCGCAGAAATCAATGGATTGCCTGCCGATATTTCACGCATGGATTTACAAGACGCCCTACCCGCCGGGGCGGCGCGAAATGCGGTGGATTGCGCGTTGTGGGATCTTGAGGCCAAG
>CAMZKY010000040.1 GCA_947311455.1 uncultured Marinosulfonomonas sp.
ATCGCCGATTTTGAAATCCCCAACGTCAGCGCCAAGATCGGTGATAACACCCGCCGCTTCGGATCCTAGCACAAGATCGATTTTTACTGGCCAGGGGTAAAGGCCGCTTCGAAAATAGGTATCAATAAAATTCACCCCGATGGCCGTGTGTTTAATCACCACCTCAAACGGTTCGGGGGCACGTGTGTCGGTGTTGATCCGGTGCAAAACTTTGGGTGATCCGATTTGCCGTGCGGCGATTGAAATGGGCATCAGCGATCACCCAGCATGAATTCGGGGTCAACGGGCACTTGCATCGCATTGGACAGGTGGTTGGTTTTGGCGGCCAGCGCAACGATTTTCAAAACCTCGGCGTGCATGGACTGGGTCATTCCTTTGGTGCGGGCGCCGGCGGAATGGGAATGCACGCAATATTCGCAATTATTGATGATTGATACCGCCAGATAGATCAGCTCTTTTGTGAGAGGATCCAACTCGGACGGGGTGGCCATGACGGCTTTTACCTCGTCCCATGTGCGTTCCAACAAATCGGCATCAAAGGCCAGATAGCGCCAGATGTTATTGATAAAATCGGTTTTTCGAGTAGCGCGGATATCGTCAAAAACAGCTTTGACGCGGGGATCGGATTCAGGATTTTCGGGGGGCTGAACGGCGGGCATGGGGTCTATCCTTTTGGGTTTGTGCGTGTTTAACCCGTTTGCGACAGGAAAGGCAATTTTAAGGGTTGTTTTTTTGCGTGATTTACGCCCCGATGTGGCATGACAAAAAATATCCTATTCATTATGTTTGATCAGCTTCGGTTTGATTACCTAAGCTGCGCCGGGCATCCCACGCTCCACACGCCGCATATTGACCGGATTGCCGAAAAAGGCGTGCGGTTTACGCGGGCTTATGTGCAATCGCCGGTTTGTGGCTCTAGCCGGATGAGCACCTACACAGGGCGCTATCCGTCAAGCCACGGTGCCGAATACAACGGCTTTCCGTTGCGGGTGGGCGAGGTGACGATGGGCGACCATTTGCGCGGGCTTGGGATGGGGTGTTGGCTGATTGGCAAAACCCATATGCGGGTTGATAAGGCGGGGATGGAACGGCTGGGCCTGTCGCCCGACACGGTGATCGGCGCACGGCAGGCGGAATGCGGGTTTGATGTGTGGTGCCGCGATGACGGGCTGTGGGCCGAAGGGCCGGACGGGTTTTATGACGAGGCG
Source organism: uncultured Marinosulfonomonas sp. (assembly GCA_947311455.1). GTDB lineage: Bacteria > Pseudomonadota > Alphaproteobacteria > Rhodobacterales > Rhodobacteraceae > Profundibacter. Next base: position 1,209 of record CAMZKY010000040.1, read on the forward strand.
CGCTCACCTTATAACGCGTATCTGAAATCAAAGGGATACAAAGCTGAAAACCCGTGGGCGGCCTATGCCAATGCCGGGCTTGAGGATGGTGAAATGGCCAGTGGCTGGTTTATGGCCAACGCGGATAAGCCTGCTAATATTGCCGAGGAAGACAGTGAAACGCCGTGGCTAACCGGCGAGGCGATCAAGTTTATTGAACAGGCCAAAACCCCGTGGTGCGCGCATGTTTCCTATATCAAACCGCATTGGCCCTATATTGTGCCTGCGCCCTATCACGAAATGTATGGGCCTGATGATATTATCCCCGTGGTGCGTGAGCTGGCTGAACGGGATAATGCGCATCCGGTGTATCAGGGGTTTATGAATGGGCGGATCGGGCAGGCCTTTGCGCGGGACGAGGTGCGCGAAAAGGTTATTCCGGCCTATATGGGGTTGATCAAACAATGTGATGATCAGATGGGCCGCCTGTTTGATTTTCTTGAGGAAACGGGGCGGATGCAGGACACGGTAATCGTGATTACTTCGGATCACGGGGATTATTTGGGGGATCACTGGCTGGGTGAAAAAGACCTGTTTCATGAACCATCCGTCAAGGTGCCGTTGATTATTTATGATCCGTCTCGTTATGCAGATGCCACGCGGGGCACGGAATGTGATGCGTTGGTCGAAGCGATTGATTTACCGGCAACTTTTGTGGAAATGGCGGGTGGTTCAGGGGCCGGAAATATTCTGGAAGGACGATCATTATTGCCGTGGCTGCATGGGCAAAAGCCGCAGGAGTGGCGCAATTTTGCGGTGAGCGAATATAACTATTCCACCAGCCCGATTGCTACAAACCTTGGGGTAACAAGCCAAGATGCGCGGCTGTTTATGATCGCCGATCAGCGGTGGAAATTTATCCATGCCGAAGGTGGGTTTCGACCCATGCTGTTTGATCTGGAAAATGATCCTGGTGAGCTGGATGACCTGGGTAAAGGCAACGCCCATAACGAGGTTATTGAACTGATGTATGAACGATTGGGGAAATGGGCACGGCGTAATAGTCAGCGGGTGACAGTATCGGATGCTGATATTAAACGGATGCAAAGCGGTGGCGGCAAAGGCATTTTGATTGGTGTCTATACCCCCGATGATGTTGCGCCTGAGCAAAGCGTGAAATACCGTGGTGCGGTAACGCAAAATCATTTGAAAGGCTCGTGATGGAATTGATCAAGGCCCTGATTTCAATCGTTGGCAAAGCGCATGTATTGCGTGATACGGCTGGATATTCCAGTGATGCAACAGGGTCGTATAACAGTGCGCCTTTGGTGGTGGTGCGCCCTGCTGATGCGGCGCAAGTAAGCGAAATTGTCAAGTTGGCCAATGTGCGAAATGTGCCGATTGTGCCGATTGGTGGCAACACCGGATTGGTTGGTGGTACCTATGCTGACGGGGCGATTATGCTGTCGCTGGAACGGTTGAATGTGATCCGCGAAATCAGGCCCGAAGCGCGCATTGCGATTGTCGAGGCCGGGGTGATTATTTCGCAGATTCACGACGCGGTCGAGGCACATGATCTGATCTTTCCCTTGCTGTTTGGTGCACGGGGATCGGCGATGATTGGGGGGTGCCTATCCACCAATGCGGGCGGGTCAAACGTGGTGCGCTATGGCAATACGCGGGCGCTGTGTTTGGGGCTTGAGGTGGTGACGCCAACCGGTGAAATCATGAACCTGATGTCGGAGCTGCACAAAGACAATTCCGGCTATGACCTGAAGGATTTATTCATCGGGGCCGAAGGCACGCTGGGAATCATCACCGCGGCTGTTTTGAAATTATCCCCCAAACCCAAGGCCTATGCCACGGCGATGGTCGCCGTGCCTGCATTAAGCAATGCGTTGGAATTGTTGAATAAACTTCAGGAAATTACCGGCGGTGCGGTTGAGGCATTTGAATATATGCCACGGGAAATGATGGACATGTTCGCCGCCCATTTTCCTGATTTTCGTGCGCCGTTTAATAAAAATTACGATGTTAACATCCTGATTGAAATCGGCGCAACCGCCCCGCGTGATGCGCAAGTTTCTGATGACGGATCGGTTCCGGTTGTGGAATTACTGCAAGGCACGCTGATGGATTTGATGGAAGCGGGCGCTGCTCTGGATGCGGTTGTCGCACAAAATCAGGCGCAACGACAAGAGATGTGGACACGCCGCGAACGCACCGCCGAAGTGGTGTTTGCGCGTTCCCCCCGCGTGGATAGCGATATCTGTTTGGCGGTTGATCGGGTCGAGGTTTTTCTGGATCGAATGGCGCAGGAATTGGCCACGCTTGACCCCGATGCCGATGTTGTTTCGGTGGCGCATCTGGGGGACGGGAATATCCATTATTGTGTGTATCCCGATACTGCGGAATGTGATGTGATCCTTGAAAAGATCGAAGATGTGGCTTTGGGCCTAGGCGGTAGTTTTTCTGCAGAACACGGGGTGGGATTGTCAAAACTACCGTCGATGAAACGGCGCAAGGATAAGATTGCGGTAGCGATGATGCGGCAGATAAAAACCGCATTTGATCCAAACGGGATTATGAATCCGGGCAAGGTTATTCCTGCGGAAGAGGTGGA
>CAMZKY010000041.1 GCA_947311455.1 uncultured Marinosulfonomonas sp.
CAGGCGCGTGATACCTTGGTGACGGGGGTGTTTTCGTAAACCTTGACGCCGGCTTTGATACAAACATCGGCCAAACCACGAGTAAACATCAAAGGGTTTATGTGACCACCCGTTGGGTTCAACATACCGCCGTGCCACGCGTTTGAGCCGATCAATTTTTCGGCCTCGTCGCGGTTCAATAATTGCGCTGGTGCACCGCGTTTTTGCCATGCGTTAACGCGGGCTTCTGACACGCGCATATGGGCGGCACTGTGGGCGGGCTGGAACCAGCCGTTTTGCGTGGCTTCGCAATCTATGTTTTCGGTGCGGATCAGGTTAAACAATGTGTCGGCGCTGTTTTGTAGCAGGTCAACAAAGCGTGCGCCGATGTCGCCATATTCACGTTCAATCCGATCGGGTTCGGCGGCCGACAGGATCGGGATCACCTGACCATTGTTGCGTCCCGATCCGCCAAAGCCGATGGTTTTGCCCTCAAGCAATGTCACCTGACGCCCGGCGCGGGCCAGCGTTAAAGCGGCGGACAGGCCGGTTAATCCACCGCCAATGACGACAACATCAGCGCGTCCACTTGTGGTTAACGAAGGTGATGCGGTGCGTGGCGGGCTGGTGAATTCCCAAATGGAATTTGCGGGTTGAATGGATGGTTGCATGGGGGAATATTGGCAAAGTTTGCGTAGTTTGTCGAGCCTTGGCTAAAGGGGTTAAGGCCTTCGGCGAGGATATTTGTGCGAAAAAGAAGGCGCGCTTATTCTGGCAATACAAAAACCCGTTTCGGATGCAGTACGCCAGATTTATAAACCCCAACCGCGACGGCCTGCCCGTCAAGCGAGGCCCAGGCCTCATCACCATATTCAAGGTTTGACGCCAGCACCATGCCGGGGTTTCCGTTGCGCAGTTTGACGGCGGATTCGGGGGTGCAGTGCAGTTCGGGGAGGTCGTCTAGCCCGGTTTCAAGCGGGTGCAGGAAGTCGTCCAGCTCGCCGGTTTTGGCCAGTTTATCGACGGTTTCAATGCTGATGCCGTCTTCGGCCTCGAACGGGCCAGACCAGACGCGGTGCAGGGTTTTGACATGGGCGTGGCAGCCCAGAACTTTGCCCAGATCCCGCGCGATCGAGCGCACATAGCCACCTTTGCCGCAGATCATTTCCAGCACCACATGATCTGCGTCAGGGCGTTCAACCATTTCCAGTTCTTCCACCCAAAGCGGACGGGCCTTGATTTCGATATCCTCGCCCGCACGCGCCAGTTTATAGGCGCGTTGGCCGTCGATTTTAACTGCCGAAAAATGTGGTGGCACCTGCATGATATCACCAGTGAATTGCGGTAGGGCGGCACGTATTTCAGCGTCCGTGGGGCGTTTGTCAGAGCTGGCGATGATTTCGCCTTCGGTGTCATCCGTGTTGGTGGCCTGCCCCAAGCGCACAGTAAAACGATAGGCCTTTTGTGCGTCGGTGATGTAAGGCACTGTTTTTGTGGCCTCGCCCAACGCCACCGCCAAAACGCCTGTGGCTTCGGGATCAAGCGTGCCGGCGTGGCCTGCCTTTTTGGCCTCCATCGCCCAACGTACCTTGTTCACCACGGCGTTAGAGGTGATGCCTGTGGGCTTGTTAATAATCAGCCAACCGGAAATATCGCGGCCTTTACGTCTACGTCCCAATGGAGGCTCCTGTCGTTTGAATGTTCAAGATGGTGGTGCTATCGCGCCGATGTTGTGCGGTCAAGTTCAAGGTTTGGAAATCACTTTGCCGATCATCGCGCCTAGCGGTGAAAACCCTGCACCGGAACGGTTTAGATTAGGGGCGTGAAGGCGCGAAACCTTGCCGTCGAAATACAGCGCATTTGGGGTTTTCAGATGGTCGCGGAACAATGATCCGAATTGGTGGAACGTTACCCGTTTATTGGAAATCACCAGATAGGCGGTTTTGCCATTCGCTGAAACGCCGACCCCGTTGCGGACGTATTTCGAGGTGGAATCTGCCAAAAACCGTGGGTGCAATGCGCCATCAATCACCAGCATCGGGCCGGATTGGGTGGCGTAAGTGCAGGCAGGAGGATTGGCACGAAAGGCGTTGGTTTCGATCACTTGGAATGCATCTGTGGTGATGCAAAACACCCCGTTCGGTTTCAGGCCGAAATTGCCATAGGTGCCACCATCGGCCAAAGCGGTGACGGTTTTCCCATCCTCGATATACAGGCCAACAGGCGTGCGATCGGCGTGATACATGCCCGCGTTCATCGCAAAGGCAAGCATCTGATCTTGTGCGGCAAGGCTTGCGTTTATCGCGCGGAAACTGCCGTATCCTTCGCCTTGATCGTTGGAATACCAAAGGCGTAGATCGTCCGAAATATCAACCGTACACACTGTATAAGGCAATGATTTATAGACGATATTTTTACAATCAGACGCGGCGGAAACGGGCATGGTGGCGGCGATGCCGACCAACAGAATTATGATAAGGCCAATGCGCCGGATCATTCCTTGCTCCCTGCGTCCTCGTCTTTTTCAATATCGCGGCGCACGTTTTCTTGGGCCAGCATGGTGCGGGTATCGTCCATTTGATCAAAGGTTTCATCAATCTGGAACCGCAACTCGGGTGAATATTTCAGCCCAACCACTTTGGCCACGGCACGGCGGATTTCGTGGCGATTGACCCGTAGCGCCAATAACGCCTCTTCTTTATGTTTGCCACCCAGCGGCAGGATAAACGCTGTCGCGACCCGCAGATCAGGCGAGGTGCGCACCTCACCGACAGTGATCATCATCCGATTTAGATCTGGATCATGAATATCACCGCGCATCAGAATATCGGAAAGGGAACGGCGGATCAACTCGCCAACGCGGAGTTGACGTTGCGAGGGGCCGCGGGCGGAATGATGTGTTTGCTTTGCCATGCCTCCATTTAATCCGGTTGCGCAACAACCGCAAGTGGGGCAATATATCTTACGAAAACAAAGGGATAGATGGCTATGACGGGAATCGTGATCAATGGCGCCTCGGGGCGTATGGGGCAAATGCTGGTTCAGGTAGTGAATGATAGCAAAAATGCCAAATTGGTTGGCGCGATTGAACGCAGTGGTCATGATTGGATCGGGCAGGATATCGGCGTTGCGATGGGCGGTGCGCCGCTGGGGGTTATCGTTACCGATGATGCGCTTGAGCCGATGTCACAGGCGCAGGCGGTGATTGATTTCACGGCCCCCGCCGCCACAATCGCATTGGCGCAGATCGCGGCGCAGGCCCGCGCGGTGCATGTTATTGGCACAACGGGGATGACGGATGATGATATCGCTGCGCTGAACCCTTGCGCGCGCCATGCGGTGATTGTGCGGGCCGGGAATATGTCATTGGGTGTTAACCTGTTGACAGTGTTGACGAAAAAGGTTGCAGCGGCCCTGGATGAAGATTTCGACATTGAAATTATCGAGGCGCATCACCACCACAAAGTTGACGCGCCATCTGGCACGGCCCTGATGCTGGGCGAGGCCGCGGCGCAAGGGCGCGGAGTGAATTTAAACGATGTTTCTGACAGTGGGCGCGACGGCATCACAGGCGCGCGCAAACGCGGTGATATTGGATTTTCGGCCATTCGTGGCGGCGATATTGTGGGTGAACATGACGTAATGTTTGCCGG
>CAMZKY010000042.1 GCA_947311455.1 uncultured Marinosulfonomonas sp.
ATCAAACGACCCACGCGCCGCTGCCCAACGTTCACTCCCAATTCCTGCAACTCTTCGGTCATGCGTGGCCGCCCATAACTTTGCAGGCTAAGGCGATGCTGCTCTCGAATATGCGCCAAAATCACCATATCATCCATTGCCTGGCAGACGATGTTTACATCGTCGAGAGGGGGCTTTGGCCTGCAAAGAAGCCTCTCGGGGATTGTTCCAATCACCTGCCGGTCAATGGATGGTGGCCTTTTTTAACACTTCCCTTTCCTCACGCAGCAGACGCACTTCTTTGCGAAGTCTAGTGTTTTCTTTTTCGACATCCTCGTGTGGACCCGATATCAGGTCATCGTGCTGATGCCGTTGAACCCACTTGTTCAAGGTCGATAGCCCAACCCCCAAATCAGAGGCAGCTTGTGGTCTTGTCAGGCCGCTAGTCGCTGCGATGCGCACTGCATCACGGCGAAACTCGTCTGTGTATCGTATTGCCATTCCTAATCTCCTTCACAGCAATTATTGCTCTAAAGAGACCGGAACTAAACCGTGACAAGACCAGATGAATCCGGTGCCGTAACCGTTGATTGGGTGGTTCTAACAGGCGTAATCATTGGTTTGGGCGTGGCTGTGGTGGCACCTGTCGGCGCTGGCACAGCAGATTTGGCTGGCTAGAATTATGATTTAGGCTAAAATCTTGATCACATCCATCCCCGCCACCTGCGCGGCTTTCACCCCTTGAGATGAATCCTCGAACACAAGCACCTGATCGGGCTGCACGCCCATCCTCTTTGCTGCGCACAGGAAAATATCGGGGGCTGGTTTGGGCGGTAAATTGTCGGATACCGAAACGATAATATCGAACACGTCAATTTGGCCCGTGGCGGTTAGGCTGGCCTGGGTCACGGTTAATTCGGCGTTGGTGCCAACAGAAATCGGCAGCTTTCCCAAAAGGCCACGCGCCAGATCTGCGGTTGGTGAAATGGCTTTGGCCTCATGGCTAACGTCCCAGAATGCCGAAATGCTTTCTTCAATCGCGCGTTCCACATCAATATCCGGCGCAATTTCCGCCGCAAACGCGCCTAGCAACTGCACCCGCCCCAAACCTGTGCGATCAAAATACCAATCGCGATCCAGCACATAGCCCTGATTGGTCACTGCCGCCCCGAAGGCCTTGAAATGCGCGGTTGAACTATGCACCAAAGTGCCATCGCAGTCAAAAATTACGGCGCTATAGTTTTGCACCTTGATCAATGCGGCCCACTCATCTGACAGCACCTCGCGCGTGTCACCATTGTGATAAAGAACCGAATGCACCATTTATACATTTCCCTTAAGAAACTGATCATAATCCGACACCAACAAATGCACCGGTGCCTCGTCTTCATCCACATTGGCAAAACGGCCAATATCGGCCTCAAATATATTATCGCTACGATCATCGTTCACCGTTGAAACCTCACCAATCAACACATCCCCTTCGCCCCAAAAGGCATGCCAGATGTTCGGGTGCAACGTCACGCTTTCGCCGGGATCCAGCTTTAACAATCCGCCTGCATCGACACGTCGCATGATCCCGTCAACAGGCACCGAAACCTCGTGCTCACGATCAATGCCGCCATCTACCGCCAGATTAAACAGCTCCAATACCAAACGCCCGCCGCCACGGTTGATGATGTCTTCGGTTTTCAAAATATGATGGTGCATCGGGCTTAACTGCTGGTTACGAGAAATCATGATTTTTTCCGCATAAACCATACCGCGCCCACGGGTTAAATCTTCGGCCAACCCATTGCGCGTGGTAAACAGAAACAACCCCAATTGATTAAATTTTTCCTGCCCGTAATCGGTAATATCCCAGCCTAAGCCACGCGCCTTGATTTCCGCGTGTTCCGCCATGCGCATTTGATCGGGCGACCAGTAAGCGAAAGGTGGCATCACATATCCGAACGTGCGAATAAACACATCGCCTGCACGCAAAATTTCGTTTATTTCAGAGCGTTTCATCGATTATTCCAGCGTTGGCTTTGTTTGCCTTACATAAACATTTGTCAGGAAAGAGCAATCACTGGCTGAGCGCCGAAAAGTGATCAAAGCTCCATAAATTTGAATGGCGGAACCAGATATAATGAATCCACGATTCCGGAATCCTGGTTCTTTTAACCTAAAGGTTTCCCCCAATCATCAGGTCGACTTATCTAAACTGAAATCTGTGGCGCAAACCTAATCACTGGTCGAGATCGCGCTGTGGCACCAATCCAAAATCGCGGTTTCGTCAGCCGAAATTGTCACTGCTAGCCCATCTACAAACGTATCAAATGCCGCGCGCACACCCGCACCAACCCCCACTAAAACCGGAACACCCTGCTCCAACGCCGCGCCAATGACGTTGCAAAATCCGCGCCCGGCTGCCTCTTCGGGGCCAAATTTATTTAGAATAAACAAGTCGGCATTCGCCAGCGTAGAATTTTCAACCCGTGAAACCGCATCCGCAATCGCACCCGGATCAAGACGACAGGCATCCGATCCTTTGCCCAACGATTGCGTGATCTTGATCACCGGCCCGTCGGGCAAAACCCGCACCTCCATGTCGCAGCCATTCTCATAGCCCACCTCATAATCCAGTTCCTTAACGATTCCCGCCAGCACAGCGCCATCGGCGCGCAACCGGTCGGCGGTTTTGGTCATTAACCGATCTGTCTCACCGCGTTGATTGGAACTTACCACTGCAATTTTCATAGCATCCTCCGGCTTTGATACCAGACTTATGCCTGCTCTCGCAGCACGTCAAGATCGCCATAAGCCGCAGCCAAAACCATGCACGGCCTTGCCAACACAGAGGTGGTCGCGGAATTTCGGACCAGCAGTTAAGATGGATCGACTAACGAGAAAGACGATTCAAAATGACGAAACGAAAGAACCACTCACCTGAATTCAAGGCCAAAGTAGCGCTTGAGGCGATCCGCGAAGACAAGACGATGGCGGAGCTGTCGAAGAAGTATGGCCTGCATCCGACGCAAATCGGCACATGGAATCGGGCCGCGATTGAAAACATGGCCACGGCATTTTCCAGGCGGGGGCGAGAACCCGGGCGGGATGACGGGGCGCAGATC
>CAMZKY010000043.1 GCA_947311455.1 uncultured Marinosulfonomonas sp.
ACGATCCGTATCCAGCGGATAGGCCCGCGCCACATCAGGCACTTCACCAGCCGTCACCACGTTCGAGGCCTCGCCCCCACAAAGATCAAGGATCATTTGTGTGGCCAGTTCAATCGCGGGCGCGTTAAACGCCGGATCAATACCGCGTTCATTGCGATAGCGCGCGTCTGAATTTACTTTTAGGGCACGACCTGTTTTAGCAACCTGAATGGTTTCCCAAACCGCCGCCTCAAGGAACACATTGGTGGTATCGCTCGTGCAACCCGTAGCCAAACCGCCCATAATGCCGGCAATACTTTCCACGCCGTTGTCATCGGAAATCACCACCATGCCCGCGTCAAACGTGTATTCTTTATCGTCCAACGCGACCAGTGTTTCGCCGCCTTTGGCGCGGTGAACCCGCAGATCACCCGCAATTTTATCAGCATCAAACACATGCAGCGGACGGTTCATATCGATGGTGAAAAAGTTGGTGATATCCACCAGCGCCGAAATCGGACGCAAGCCAATAGCGCGCAACCGTTGTTGCAGCCATTCAGGCGACGGGCCGTTTTTCACGCCTTTGATCATCCGGCCCATGAACACTTCACAGCCGTTTTCGCGTGTGTCGTCGTCAATGGTAACGTTGATCGGGCTGTCAAATGTACCCTCAACCTTTGCGGTTTTCGCAGGCTTTAACGCGCCAAGCCCCCGCGCCACCAAATCGCGCGCAATCCCGCGCACGCCCAGTGCATCGGGGCGGTTTGGCGTGATGGCGATATCAATCACAGGGTCAACCTTGGACGGGTCATTCACTGCCAGCCAATCGACAAATTTCTGGCCAACCTCGCCGGACGGCAATTCAATGATGCCGTTGTGTTCATCCGACAATTCCAGCTCTTTTTCCGAGGCCATCATGCCAAAGCTTTCAACGCCGCGGATTTTGCCAACCTTAATGGTAATATCCAGCCCCGGAATATACATGCCCGGTTTGCACACCACGACGGTAATGCCTTCGCGCGCGTTCGGGGCGCCGCAAATGATTTGCTGCGTGCCATCGTCGGTTTCAACCGAACACACCCGCAAACGATCGGCGTCTGGGTGCTTTTCGGCCTTAACCACCTTACCAAGGGTGAAATCGCCCAAGGTATCGGCGGGGTTAATCACCTCTTCCACTTCCAATCCAAGATCGGTCAGGGCGTAAACAATTTCGTCCAGCGTCGCGTCTGTTTCGATATGCTCTTTCAGCCAGCTTAGTGTAAATTTCATTTTGTGTCCTCGTCCGGCTTGATTTCTCGTCCAATCAGATTTTCGACTACTTCGAAAAACTCGAATACCAATTTCATTTCGGGATCAAACCCGCCATTACGCGCGAAATGCGCCTCGCGGGCTTTGCGCCAATCGGGCAAGGTTTCATGCTCGCCCTCGGCCATCGCCATCCGTAAGGTGACTTCATTAAACGGCAGGGTTTTCACCGATATTGTTTTGATCACCACCGCAGGCGTGCCGTCCCAATTGGCAATGATATCACAACGCCCGACCTTGGGCATGGTGGTTGGATCACCACCAAATTCCGCCAGCGCCGCGCATTGCGCGTGCTTAACCTTGGAGCGCACCAGCGCAATCAGTTTGGCCGAGGATTTTGCATTATGGCCCAGCTTAAAGGTGCCCGCACCGGGGTAGGTTTCTTGCAGGTCTTCGATCATTTACTTAACCCGCCATGCAGTGTTGGCATATCCAGCGCGCTAAACCCGTAGTGGCGCAGCCAGCGTAGATCGCTGTCAAAGAACGCGCGCAGATCGGGGATGCCATATTTCAGCATCGCAATCCGGTCGATCCCCATGCCAAAGGCAAAGCCCTGCCATTTGTCGGGATCAATACCGCCGGCCGACAGCACCTTGGGGTGCATCATGCCGCTGCCCAGAATTTCCATCCAGTCATCACCTTCGCCCACTTTAAGCTGGCCATTATCCCACGAACAGCGCAGATCAACTTCGGCACTGGGTTCCGTGAATGGAAAGTGGCTGGCGCGGAATCGCAGTTCCACGTTATCAACCTCGAAAAACGCACGGCAGAATTCTTCTAGAACCCATTTCAGATTGGCCATGGAAATGTCTTTGCCAATCGCCATGCCCTCAACCTGATGGAACATCGGTGTGTGCGTTTGGTCATAGTCACTGCGATAAACACGCCCGGGCGCGATCACCCGAATGGGTGCGCCGGTTTTTTCCATGGCGCGGATTTGCACGGGGGATGTGTGGGTGCGCAGCACATGCGGGGCGCGCTCATCGTCTTTGTCGCGGTGCATGTAGAACGTATCAAATTCCTGACGCGCGGGATGATGCGGCGGGATGTTCAGCGCATCAAAATTATACCAGTCATTTTCGATCTGCGGCCCTTCGGCCACGGCAAAGCCCATATCGGCAAAAATCGCGGTGACTTCCTCGGTCACTTGGGAAACCGGATGAATACTGCCCTGCCCGCGCAGGCGCGACGGCAAGGTTACGTCCAACCATTCAGTGCGCAGACGTTCATCAAGCGCGGCATCCGCCAGCCCTGCTTTTTTCGCCGCCAGTGCTGAATTGATCTCGTTCTTCAGCGCGTTCAGCTTTGGGCCGGCTTCTTTGCGCTCCTCTGGCGTCATCTTGCCAAGCTCGCGCATTTTCAGAGAAACTTCGCCCTTTTTGCCAACAGCCTGCACGCGCAAATCCTCAAGCGAGGATTCGTCAGCCGCATTGGCGATTGCGTCAATATATTTTTGTCTTAGCGCGTCCATCAGACATTCCTTATCTATCTTTAGGCCCTACGATCACGCAGCAACCCCAAACAAAAAGCCGCGAGACCCACTTGGGCCCGCGGCTTCTTTAATTTCTAAAATCCAATCGCGGATTAAGCAGCGAGCGCGGCCTGAGCCTTTTCAACGATCGCTGTAAAGGCGTCTGGCTCATGCACGGCAAGATCGGCCAGAACCTTACGGTCAACTTCGATACCGGCAAGTGACAGGCCATTGATGAAACGCGAGTATGTCAGCGCTTCGTCATGGGCGCGCACGGCGGCGTTGATCCGCTGGATCCAAAGCGCGCGGAAATTACGCTTACGAACTTTGCGGTCACGTGTTGCGTATTGGTTTGCTTTATCAACCGATTGGGTTGCTGTGCGGAAAAGACGGCTGCGGGCACCATAATGGCCTTTGGCGGCTTTGATAACTTTTTTGTGGCGACGGCTGGTTACTGGGCCGGATGTTGTTCTTGACATATCAAATTCTCCTTAGCGCGCGTATGGCATCATTGACTTGATGATTTTCGCATCAGGTGCTGACAACGTGGTTGTGCCACGCGCGTTGCGCAGGAACTTGTTTGAGCGTTTGATCATACCGTGGCGTTTGCCAGCTTGGCCTGCTTTAACGTGGCCATTGGCCGTCACTTTGAACCGTTTTTTACAGCTCGATTTTGTCTTCATCTTTGGCATTTCCGTCTCCTATTTTAGGCGGTTGACGCACGACTCGGCATGCCTAATGGCCGGACGCGCGGAATTCAGAGTCGTGCTATAGGGTGCATTCCCGAGTATGACAAGGGAAAACCGCGCAAATCGGGGCTAAAGGATATATTTTCCGATCACCCTGAAAAAAGCCTCGGGAATATCGATAATGGCCGCCAGAATGGTTTCACCGTTTATCGGAACCTCGCGCAATACAAGTGCCGTCGCAAACAGTATTATCCCAACCAAAATCATAATAAACGACGAACGTGAAAACCTGTTTTCGGAAAACGCGTTAAGGATTGCCGGAATCGAAAAACCGGCAATCAAAACACCTGCGACAATCAATATATCATTGTCCATTCAGACCCTCACATCCCCTAACGAGATTATCACTCTTCGGGCGCGTAAATCAAGCGTTCATCACAAGGCGCGACCCTAAGGATGTTTGTGGTGCCGGTTACGTTAAACGGCAGCCCCGCCGTGACCACGATTTTGTCAGACTCTTCGGCAAAGCCCAAATCCATGGCCCCGCGTGCCGCGGCCAGAACAGCCGATTTAAAGCGGTCAACCTTATCTGCAATCACGCAATTCACGCCCCAGTTCAGGCACAACCGACGGGCAGTTTCTGGAACTGGTGTTAAGGCAATAATCGGCACACTCGGACGTTCACGGGCGGTTAACGAAGCTGTGGTGCCCGATTGGGTAAAGCAGCAAATCGCCTTGATTTCTGTGGATTCCGCAATTTCACGTGCCGCAGAAACAATGCCGTCCGCAACCGATCTGCGATCTATGCGGCGGGAGGATTCAATAATTTCACGGTATGTCGGATCAAGCTCAACCTCGACCGCAACATCATTCATTACCGTCACGGCCTCAACAGGATAGCTCCCTGCGGCGGATTCCGCTGACAACATCACCGCATCCGCACCTTCATAAATCGCCTGTGCAACATCGGAAACCTCGGCGCGGGTTGGCACTGGGGCTTCGATCATGCTTTCCATCATTTGGGTGGCCACGATCACGGGCTTGCCAACTTTGCGACAGCCACGGATCAATTGCTTTTGGATCGACGGCACGTTTTGCACTGGCAATTCCACACCCAAATCACCACGGGCAACCATAATGCCATCCGACACATCAAGAATTTCTTGAAACGCATCAACCGCAGCTGGTTTTTCGATTTTTGACAAGATAGCCGCGCGGCCCTGGGCCAATTCGCGAGCTTCGAGCACATCTTCGGGCCGCTGCACAAAACTAAGGCCAAGCCAATCAACACCCAGTCCACAAACAAATTCCAGATCTTTACGGTCTTTCTCGGACAGCGCCGCAACCGGCAGCACCACGTCGGGAACATTCACCCCTTTGCGATTGGAAATCGTGCCACCAACAACGACGGTACAATCGGCGAAATCATCGCCACAGCCTTCGACTTTCAGTTCAAGTTTGCCATCATTCACCAACAAGGTTGACCCTGGTTCAAGGGCTTGAAAAATTTCTTTATGCGGCAGGCAAACCCGCGTGTGATCGCCTGGTGTAGGATCAAGATCAAAGCGGAAATCCTGCCCGTCTTCGATTTCGGCGGCGCCGGCAATAAACTCGCCACAGCGCAGTTTTGGCCCCTGAAGATCGGCCAGAATGGCAATCGGGGTGTTCAGATCTTTTTCGATTTGACGGATAATACCGTGGCGCACACGGATTTCTTCGTGGCTGCCGTGGCTCATATTCAGGCGAAACACATCTGCGCCAGCCTCGAATAAGTTGCGGATCATTTCATAGTCATCGGATGCTGGCCCTAGCGTAGCCACGATTTTTACATTGCGTAGGCGTCTCATTTTGCCTCGTTTCCTTATAATTTCATCATTTATCAGTGGGCCGCGGCCTATATGATTGAAAATTTGCGTGAATTCAACTGGTGCTTTCCTGTTGTGCGACCTATTTACATGCTAAATAGATGAACAATGTAATAAGGCCATGACTTATCAACCGTTTTATATCCACGGCGCACAACGCCCTTCGCGCTGGTTAATCACCGCCGACCACGCTGCGAATACTGTTCCTGCCGCTGTAAACAACGGTGATCTGGGGATGCCGGCCACAGACATGGCGCGCCATATTGCCTACGATCCCGGATCATCCGCTGTGGCCAAACATCTGGCCGAATTGCTGGATTGCCCGATGATTGAAAGCAATTTTTCACGCTTGGTGATTGATGCAAATCGTGGTGAGGACGACCCAACGTTGCTGATGAAGCTTTCGGACGGAAGCATCATTCCAGCCAATCGTGATGCCGATGACAACGAACGCAAGCGCCGACTTACTGCCTTTCATCAGCCCTATCATGATGCGCTGGAAGCCCTGGCTACCCGCCAGGACAATACCATCTTGATCCCAATCCACAGCTTTACGCGTCAATACGGAAGTCACCCGCCGCGCCCGTGGCATATCGGTGTATTATATCCAAAAGACAATCGTTTCGCTTCACCGCTCATTGCCCGTTTGAAACGCGAACCTGATCTATGCGTTGGCGACAACGAGCCCTACCTTGGCTATTTGCCTGGCGATTCTGTTGATCGCCATGCAACCGCACACGGCCATATGAATGCGCTGATTGAAATCCGCAACGATCTGATCCAAACCGAAGCCCAACAATACGACTGGGCTAAACGCCTAGCACCAATCCTGCAGGCCACACTTGCCGACATCGAATAGATCAAAGGAAAGACCATGCCCCATATCATCATCGAATATTCCGGCCACATGGACGAAACCCATGACATGAACGAAATCTGTCAGGCCTTGTTCAAAACGGCCGCCGATAGCGGTATTTTCCCTGACACCACAGCAATCAAAGTGCGCGCCATACCTTGCCCCTTCTGGTGTATCGGAACCGAGCCGAATTGCTTTGTCCACGCGACCATCCGCCTGTTAGAAGGGCGCGATACCGAAACCAGGAAACGGCTATCAAATCTGGTGCTGAAAACCCTTGATGAAAAGCTGCCAGATATTGGCAGCCTATCGGTAGACATCAAGGGAATCACTATCGAAACTTATGCCAAACGCACCCTTTAAGGATTATCATCATGGACGCACAAACTAAAATCGAGCTTGAAGCCGCCGCCTTTCGCCGGCTGTTGGCGCATCTGGACGGGCGTAAAGACGTGCAGAATATCGATATGATGAACCTGACGGGTATGTGCCGCAACTGCCTGTCGCGCTGGTATCAAGAAGCCGCAAATGAACGCGGGATCGAGATGAGCAAAGACGCTGCTCGTGAGGAAATTTACGGCGAACCCTATGAACAGTGGCGTGATAAATACCAGCTGGAAGCAACGGCCGAACAGAAAGCCGCCTTCAAGATTGCCTTTGCCGACAATGTCGGGATCGCCAAATAATACATGGTGTTGGGGGGGCTTGGGATTGCAATAATACTTGCCGCATACGTGCCTGACACCACTTCGCTTAATTCGATTGACGGGAAAATAGTGTTTTTTATCTGACATTCCCATATGCGAACAACAGCGGACAAGACATCGGCACAGTCCTTTCAGATGAAATTTTTGCCGGCTATGGCTGCTGCATTAACATGGATAGCGCACCGATTTGGCATTATACCGACGAGGATGCATTTACATTTTGGCGCCGCGCAAAATGTTCTGCAAAAACTGGCCCGAACAAATCGAGACCGCCGACATATCAAGTGCATACCAAGTTTCGCGCCCCTTGATGCGACGTTTGATGATACCGCCTTTGTTCATAAAATTCAGGTGATGCGATAAGGTGGCTTTGCTTAGGCCGGATTTTGTTTTCAAACCACCATATGTGATCCCTTTTGGCCCGATTTCAGCAAGAATCGAACATAACATCTGACGCCGCCGATGCCCGAGAGCAATGAAAAATGTTGCGAGATAATCCTGATTTTGCGTTGGCTTCATAGCCTGATCTCCATTCCTAAAA
>CAMZKY010000044.1 GCA_947311455.1 uncultured Marinosulfonomonas sp.
CCACTATACCAATGATGTTGATGTGCAATCACCAGATGAATGGCAGGCGGGGGCGGAATTTCATGCCGGATCATGGTGGCCCCGATGGGGTAAATGGTTGGCCAAACAATCGGGTAAAAAGACCGATGCGCGCAAGGTGGGTAGTGCAGATTTCCCCGTAATATGTCCGGCACCGGGCACTTATGTGGTGGCAAAACCCAAACTTTAGATAAAATGCTGCGATGCAGCAAAAAACACTTGAAATGCTGCGTTGCCGCATTTATATGCTTGTGTAACAGAATTTGCAGGCAATGGATGCCTGGCACCCAGGAGTTAGACCATGAAAACCGCACAAGATTTCGCAAAAACAATGCAAGATATGTTTGGCGCATTTCCGATGAATGCAGATGCAGCACAGGATATGTTTAAAAACACTGCTGCCTTGACAGAAAAAATGTCAAAGGTTGCTTTGGAAGCCGCTGAAAAATCAACCGAGATTTCGGCAAAATGGGCCAACGAAACCCTGACAAAATTGGGCGACGCCAGCAAAGCCAAAACAGATCCTGCCGAAATTACCGAGGCTGTTTCCTCTTTCGCGTCTAATTCCGCTGAAATGGCCGCCCAAAACATGGCCGCCTTTGCCGAAGTTGCGAAAAAAGTTCAAATGGAAACTGTTGAATTGCTGATGTCTGCTGGCAAAGACCTGTCAGAAGAAGCGTCTTCTGCAGTGAAAAAAGCCGCAACAGAATTGAAAAAAGCCGCTAAATAAACGGTTTTGAATTTCGCATCCTCCTTTCCTCCCAAGGGTCTGCGACAAAAGGGGGCGGGCTTTTTCAAGCCTGCCCTTTCTTTTTATGCTGCGCTGGCCTAAGCTTCTCTGCACTGCAGAAGTTTCGAGGGACGATATGAGCGAACAAGACACCCCCCTATTGATTAAACGCTATGCAAGCCGCCGTTTGTATAACACCGAAACCAGCGATTATGTAACGCTGGAAGACATCGCCAAATTCATCCGTGAAGGGCGCGAGGTGCAGATTATTGATCTGAAAAGCGGCGATGACCTTACCCGTCAATACCTGTTGCAAATCATTGCCGAACACGAAAGCCGCGGCGAAAATGTTTTGCCCCTTGGTGTGCTGAACGATCTGGTGCGCAGTTACACGACGCAGGCGCAATCGGTTGTGCCGGATTTTCTGGCGATGTCCTTTGAAATGCTGCGTGATGGGCAGGTGAAAGCCGCGGAAAACCTATCGTCCGTCGCGAATCCATTATCTGCAATGCCCGGATTTGAGGCAATGCAAGCCCAGCAACAAGCCTTTCTTAAGGCAATGACAGGTGGGTGGGCCGCGATGACAGCCCCTGAATCCGAAGCGCCAAAAGAAACCACCAAGCCATCTGAATTGGATGAAATCAAGGAACAACTGGCGGATTTGCAAAGCAAACTTTCAAAGATGGTAAAATAAGCTGTTCAAATAATAGGTGACTGCCGAACATGACCGACATTAAAAGCCGTATAACCCTTTGGGGAATCGAGGTTTTTGTTGCCGCTGCTGATGAGGGATCAATCTCGGCAGCTGCGCGTCGGCTTGAGGCTAGCCCGTCAGGCGTTAGCCAGCAACTTACCAATCTAGAGGCGGCCTTGGGCACGATCCTGATCAACCGGACAACGCGGCCAATTTCCCTGACACCAGCGGGCGAAACCTTTCGCAAACGCGCCCTGTCAATTTTGAATGAGGCGTCATTGGCCAAAGCAGAAATGGCCGGCACGGATATGTCGGGATTGCGCCAGTTCCGGCTGGGGATGATCGAGGATTTTGATGCGGACGTAACGCCGCGCTTGCTGTCGGATATGTCGGATGATCTGCAAGGCTGCCAGTTTTTGCTGGAAACCGGCGCAAGCCATCGTTTGTTTGATCTGCTGGATACGCGCGCGCTCGATATGATTGTCGCCGCTGATCTGGGGGCAAGTGCAGACTGGATGGAGGTGCATCCGTTGATGCAGGAACCGTTCGTCGCAGCCGTGCCTAAGGGATTGATTGCAAAGGATAATATTCTTGGCCAGCTTAAGAAGCTGCCATTGATTCAGTACACCCAACGCCATCACATGGGCCGCCAGATCGCGGCGCATCTGGCGCGTCAAAACCTGACGCTGAACCACCGGTTTGAACTGGATTCCTATCATGCGATTATGGCGATGGTTGCCGCCAAAGCCGGTTGGACAATTTTGACACCGCTTGGATTTTTGCGGGCAAGGCGGTTTCATCAGCAGGTGGAAATGCTGGAATTGCCCTTTGATCCATTGACCCGCTCCATATCCTTAACCGCGCGGCGCGATGTGTTGCAAGACATGCCGTCCGAAGTTGCGGCACGTCTAAGAGTGCTGCTGCAAGAGATCATCGTTGATCCGGCAATCACGGCGTTACCGTGGATCGCCAAAGATCTGAAACTTCTTTAAGCCACTGCTTTTACAGCATTTTTAGCCGTAGCCGCTGCCGAAGTTAGCGCGTTTGCGATATAGTCCAGATCCGGTGTTTTCAGGCGCGCAGGTAGGCGCACATCACATGCGCGCATCAGCATGGCGCGGGTTTTGGGCAATTCGGGCGTTTCGCCGATAAAGTGCCAGTTCCAAAACGCGCGCGCGTTGTCTTGCGAAAGGCCAAACACCTGCACCTTGATGCCGTTTTCATTGGCGGCATCGGCAAAGGCCAGGGTTTCCTCATCACTAAACCCGTCAAGGTTAAATTGGATTGAATCCGGCGCGCGGCTTTCGGGGGTTAGGGCAGGGGGCACCGAAATAAACGGTGACGCATTCAGCAAATCGGCCACATAATCATGATTGGACAACCCGTCCACCACGCGGCGTTTGACCTCGGCAATTTGCGGACGGATCACCGCCGCCGACAGATTTTGCATCCGCAGATTATAAAGCGGCAGCTGATTTTGCCAGTGTTCAAAACGGTCATGCACAACGGGATGTTTTTTCCAGTTATGTTCATAAGCGCCCGACATAATGATCGCCTGCGCAATCAGATCGGGATCATCGGTGATCATAATCCCGCCTTCGCCCGCATTGATCAATTTATAGGATTGAAACGAGAAACAGCCAATTTTTCCAATGGTTCCAATGTTTTGGCCGTTCCATGTGGTGCCCAGAGAATGGGCCGCGTCCTCGATCACGGGGATATTTTTATCCGCACAAAGCGCCATAATCGCATCCATATCCGAGGTATGCCCGCGCATGTGGCTGATGATAACCGCGCCGATTTCGGGCGTCAGTTTGGCGGCAAAATCTTCCATATCAACGCGGTAGTTTTTGCCAACTTCAACCAAAATTGGCTTGCATTCGGCATGAACAACGGCAGAGGGAACGGCGGCAAAGGTAAAGGCGGGGATTAAAACCTTGGTGTCACGGGGCAGTTGTAGCGCCTTAAGCGACAGGAACAAAGCCGCCGAACAGGACGAAACCGCAAGCGCGAATTTGGCCCCCAACAGGGCGGCAAATTCTTTTTCCAACAGCGCAACAGGTGACGCATCTGCCGAAGTATAGCGAAACAAATCGCCCGATTGCAGCATCTTATCAATTTCGATTCGCGCGGATTCGGGGATGGGTTCGGCATCGTAAACGTTGGGTGCGTCGGTCATAGGTTCACCTTTTCTGAAGCTATATTTCAGGAAAACTGTATACCATTTGGTTAAATTGTCTATGGCAAAAGACAAGGATCGGCGGATTTTGTCGAATTTTGCCTGTATGGCAAGCGTATGGCAAACGTATGGCAAGCGTATGGCAAATTTGCCTTACACCCC
>CAMZKY010000045.1 GCA_947311455.1 uncultured Marinosulfonomonas sp.
AACGCCCTCCAAAGATACGACAGGTAACTAGGCGATGCCAAAATCCACAGAAACGCAAATTATCAACATTATCGCCGCTCAATCCGGTAAAGATGCCGCGCAAATCTCCCGCGCGACCACCACAGGTGAATTGGGTTTGGATAGCCTTGGGATGGTTGAAATTATTTTTTCACTGGAAGAAACCTTTGATATTTCAATTCCCTTTAATGCCAATGAAAACGGCACAAAGGGCGTCAATCTGGCCAGCGTCGGGGATATTATTGCGTCGGTCGAAAGCCTGATTTCGGCGCCCCCCGTCAGCCCATGACAAAACGGCGGGTGGTGATAACGGGCCAAGGCAGCATCAATGCCTTGGGGCATACCGCCAAAGAAACCAGCGCTGCCATGGCCAAGGGCACCTGTGGCATTGG
The DNA here is from genome assembly GCA_947311455.1 of uncultured Marinosulfonomonas sp. GTDB lineage: Bacteria > Pseudomonadota > Alphaproteobacteria > Rhodobacterales > Rhodobacteraceae > Profundibacter. Next base: position 411 of record CAMZKY010000045.1, read on the forward strand.
CCCGCTGGATATCCTGGATATCGACAGGCTGATGATCAAAATTGGCGCGATGGTTAAAAACTATGATCCCAAGGATCATTTTACCGCCAAACAGCTTTCTCTTTTGGATCGATTTTCCCAGTTTACCCTTATTTCGGCGCGTGAAGCGTTCGAAATGTCGGGCCTTGTGATGAATGATGATCTGGCGATGCGCACGGGTGTTATCATGGGGAATTCGGGCGGAGGATTAGCCACAAGCGACGAAAGCTACCGCGCGGTGTATCAAGACGGGAAAAATCGTGTGCATCCTTTTGTTGTGCCACGTTTGATGAACAATGCCGCTGTTAGCCATATTTCGATGGCGTTTGGCTTGCGTGGGCCGTGTTTTACCGTTTCAACCGCCTGCGCGTCGTCAAATCACGCCATGGGGCAGGCGTTTCACCTGATCCGCGGCGGGATGTCGGATGTTGTGCTTACCGGTGGGGCCGAGGCGATGCTGTGCTTTGGTGGATTGAAAGCCTGGGAAGGCTTGCGGGTGATGAGCGGGGATGGTTGCCGCCCGTTTTGTGCCACCCGAAACGGCATGGTGCAAGGCGAAGGCGCGGCGGTGTTTGTGTTTGAAGATCGCGATCACGCGCTTGCACGCGGGGCGGAAATACTGGCAGAAATCGTCGGCTTTGGCATGACGTCGGATGCGTCGGATATTGTGTTGCCCAATCAAACAGGGGCCGAAAATGCGATGCAAGCTGCGTTGGATGACGCTAAAATCACGCCCGCCCAAATCGGTTATATTAACGCCCACGGAACCGGCACGATGGCCAATGACAAAATCGAAACCGCCGCGATTAAATCGGTGTATGGGGCGCAGGCAAAACAGCTGCTGGTATCGTCAACGAAATCCATGCATGGCCATTTGATCGGCGCAACAGGTGCTGTGGAAATGCTGGCCTGCGTGATGGTATTGAAAGACGGGCTCATTCCACCAACCATTGGCTATCAGCAACAGGACCAATCCTGTGATTTAAACTACGTTCCAAACACGGCCATTCATCAAAATATCGAATACGCAATGAGCAATTCATTTGCTTTTGGTGGTTTGAATGCGGTCTTGATTGTGAAAACGCCATAAAAAACGCCACCCGAAGGCAGCGTTTTCAAAACCATAATTTTTTGTTTATTTGTTGGCTTCGGTAACCGCTTCAAAACCTTTGGTAAATCCTGTCAAGGAAACAGAAACCGAAATGGTTTGGTCCGGTGCAACAATCGGTACAATGCCAATTTTTGCACTTGCACCGCGTTTAAACGCGGCAAGATCAGAGTTTGTAAACCCAATCCGCGCAAAACACCCTGTCGAGCTGCACCACGAAAACGGATAGCGTTTGTTCGGGCCACCATCCACACTTAGGGTAAGCTGTTTGGTCAGCAAGGTTTCAAGCGGCGTCACAATCGTTGCGCCAGCGGCGGCTTGTTGGCCTTTGGGCAGGTTGAAAATGTTGAATTCAGCGATGCGGTTTCCGGTGCTGTCTTTCAACAGTTGATACAGTTGGCATGGTTCTTTTTCACCCTCTTTTACGCGGATGCAGCGCACAGTCCAATCACCATAAGTGCCGCGGGAATATGTTGTGCCCGGCGCTTTTTCATCAGCAATATCGGTGCCCATTGCCAAACCCATCGGGTTATCTTCTGTAATTGCGCCATCTTGGATTTGTGCGGCCGGTTCTTCGGTGGCCGGTTGATCCGCTGCTGTTTGACCCGCTCCGGCAGTATCTTGTGCGTAAGCAGACCCAGAAGCCAAAACAAAACCGGCGATTACAAGACCACTAAAAGTTTTAATCATGTGAGTATCCAATATTTATGTTCTATTCAGGATTTGTTAACATGCTCACAGAATGAAGTCAGTCAGGAAATTCTTACTTTTCACAGTTTTAAGCAAGATTTTGCCAAATTGAGAACTGAAATAGAGCTGTGCAAAAAAATAGAACGACGCAAAAAGAAAAGGGCCGCAAACATGGCCCTTTTCTATTCTCTCCCCGTCGGACCGGCCGACTTATTGTTAAATATCCTATGTCGTTTCGCCGCGAGCGTCAACTCGAATTGCAACAAAAATTTACAAACCAAAAAAAGACCGCACTTTTGCAAGCGCGGCCAGTCTAACAGGGAGGAAGTATGTTCAGGCAAAAGAGGACATAATGCCTAAACGCAATCTTACTCTGGCATAAATAAGTTAACACTGTATTTTCATCACAAAGAATAGTTGAGAAAAGGATTCTGCAGTGGAAAATAAGGTTTTTATTGGTGGCGGCGGGCCGGATTACAAAATCCCTCAGGGGCTTGGCCTGAAATACGGCAACCGTCACGGGCTGATTGCCGGCGCTACCGGCACGGGGAAAACCGTAACACTGCAAATTCTGGCCGAAGGATTTTCCAACGCGGGCGTACCTGTGTTCATGTCTGACGTCAAAGGTGATCTGTCCGGTTTGGCCGTTGCAGGCCGTGAAACCCAGAAACTGCATCAGGCCTTTGCCGATCGCGCCGCCAAAATCGGCTTTGATGATTACACCTATGATTCCTTTCCCGTCACATTCTGGGATCTATTCGGCAAATCCGGCCACCCGATCCGCACCACGGTTGCCGAAATGGGGCCGCTACTCCTGTCGCGGATGTTAGAACTATCCGAGCCCCAGGAAGGCGTGATCAACATAGCCTTTCGCATGGCCGACGAAGAAGGCATGCCGCTGCTGGATCTGAAAGATTTGCAAGCCATGCTGGTTTGGGTCGGTGAAAACCGCGAAAAAATTTCGCTGCGCTATGGCAATGTGTCCACCCATTCCATCGGCGCCATTCAACGGCGCTTGCTGGTGCTTGATAACGAGGGCGGCACACATCTGTTCGGTGAACCCGCGCTTGAACTGAACGATATCATTTCTGTGGATGAAAACGGGCGCGGGCGGATTAATATTCTGGCAGCCGACACCCTGATCGGTGCACCCCGCCTTTATGCGACCTTCATGCTGTGGCTGCTGAGCGAGCTGTTCGAAGAACTGCCCGAGGTGGGCAACCCCGATAAACCCAAACTTGTGTTTTTCTTTGACGAGGCACATTTATTGTTTGACGGCACGCCAAAGGTTTTGATCGACAAAGTCGAACAGGTGGCGCGGTTGATCCGTTCCAAAGGGGTGGGGATTTACTTCATCACCCAAAATCCTGCCGATGTGCCCGAAGATATTTTGGGGCAGTTGGGCAACCGTATCCAGCACGCTTTGCGGGCATTTACGGCGCGCGATCGCCGATCGTTGAAACTGGCGGCAGAAACCTACCGCGACAATGATCGTTTTGACACCGAAGAGGCCATCCGCACGGTTGGCATCGGCGAGGCCGTCACGTCGATGCTTGAGAAAAAAGGCATCCCCGGCATTGTGGAACGCACCTTGGTGCGTCCGCCTTCGTCACAACTTGGCCCGATTTCGGCTGCCGAGCGCCGTGCGGTAATGGCAAATTCACACATCGCCGGAAAATACGAGGCCAAACTGGACCGGAATTCGGCCTTTGAAATGCTGCAAAAACGTGCCGAAGAGGCCGCAAAAGAGGCCGAAGCCGCCGAGCGCGCCGAAGAAGAGGCCGAATTGGCCGAACAGGAATTTCGCAAGGCACGCCGCTATTCCGGTGAACGGGTCGGGCGCTCTACCTCGCGCAAAACCCGCAAATCCGCCGGCTTTGGCGAAGCGATTGGCAAAATGCTGGTGCGCGAACTAACCGGCACAACCGGACGCCGCCTTGTGCGCGGCATTCTGGGCGGATTGTTTAAAGGGCGGTGATTCCGATCATGGCCTTGATATCATCCGGTGTTTTACCGTCGGCGCGGTATTTTGAAATGGCGCGCGCATCGTCGCGTTTGGCCAGCCGTTTGCCGCTGTCATCACGGATTAAACGGTGATGGTGGTAACGCGGGGTTGGCAGATTTAGCAGTTTTTGCAAAAGCACATGAATAAACGTGGCCTCAAACAAATCTTCGCCGCGGATCACATCGGAAATTTCCTGATCGGCATCATCCACAACCACCGATAAATGGTAGGATGTGCCCATATCGCGGCGTGCCAGGATGAAATCTCCGATTGTTGTGGCAAATTCAATGGCGGACATGTGATGCGTGCCCATATGATCGGGGCCGGTTTCGGTAAAATCAAGCACATTGATTTTCAGATGGTCAAAGGCTTTGGTTACGTCCAGACGGATCGCGGCGTTATTTTTTTGGGGGTGTTTTGAATGCCTGCAGGTGCCCGGATAAATCAACCCATCGGGGCCAGTTTGTGAAACGCCTTCTTGCGGGGCGGACATGGCGTTTTTAATATCGCGTCGATGACAGGTGCAGGTGTATAAAATGCCCAATTCATTCAGCTGTTCTATCGCGGTGGCATACGCGGGCAGGCGGCTGCTTTGGCGCATCACCGGATTGGGCCAGTGCAGGCCAAGCCACTTGAGATCGTCATAGAGTTGTTTTTCCCAATGCTGGCGGCAACGGCTTTGATCGATATCTTCGATCCGCAGTAGAAATTCGCCCCCATTTTTGCGCGCCATATCATCGGCCAGTATCGCGGAATAGGCGTGCCCCAGATGAAGCGGGCCGGTGGGAGATGGGGCAAAACGGGTGCGCATAAGGATTGGTAACCTGTGCATCGATGATTTGCCACGGCCAAAACCATAAAATTTGCCATACGCTTGCCATACGTTAGCCATACACTTGCCATACGCTTGCCATACAGCGATTATTCGGCGTTTAACCACCCCAACCACGCCGCTTTGGCGCGATCCGTATAGGCCTTGTAGCGCATCTTGCGATTGCGTCGTCCGCCCTTGACATCAATGGGTTGGAACAGGCCAAAATTTACATTCATTGGCTGAAAGGTTTTTGCATCGGCCCCGCCGGTAATGTGATTGATCAAGGCTCCCATCGCCGTATCAAGTGGCGGGGTTTCGATAGTATTTCCCAGAATTTCCGCTGCGGCGAAGCGCCCTGCCAAAATCCCCATTGCGGCACTTTCAACATAGCCTTCAACGCCGGTAATTTGTCCGGCAAACCGGATATGCGGCTTTGATTTCAGGCGCATTTGATCATCCAGCAGGGTTGGGGAATTGATAAAAGTATTGCGGTGAATTCCGCCCAGTCTGGCAAAGTTTGCCTTCTCCAGTGCGGGGATCATGCGAAACACCTCGGTTTGCGCCCCGTATTTCATTTTTGTCTGGAATCCCACGATGTTATAAAGCGTTCCTAATGCGTTGTCACGGCGCAATTGCACCACTGCATAGGCCTTGTTTTCGGGATCATGCGGGTTGGTTAGGCCGACGGGTTTCATAGGGCCAAATCGCAGGGTTTCGCGGCCCCGTTCGGCCATCACTTCAATCGGCAGGCAGCCATCAAAATATGGGGTGGTTTCCCCCTCGTGAAACTCGGTTTTATCCGCCGCCAGCAGGGCATCAATAAACGCCTCGTATTGGTCTTTGGTCATCGGGCAATTCAGATAGGCTTTCTGCTCTTCCTCGGATTCGCCTTTGTCGTAACGCGATTGCATCCACGCCACATCCATATTGATTGAATCGAAGTAAACAATCGGGGCAATCGCATCAAAAAACGCCAATGATTCAGCGCCGGCTTCTGCGGCAATCGCCGCGCCTAACCCCTCGGATGTGAGCGGGCCTGTTGCTATAATCCAGTGACCTTCGTCTGGTAAGCTGTTGATTTCATTGTTTTCTACCGTGATCAGTGGATGACCCGCAATCATATCCGTTACAGTTTCGGAAAACGGATCACGATCTACGGCCAGTGCCGATCCGGCGGGCAGTTTATGTTTGTCGGCAGATTGCATCACAATGCTGCCAGCCTGACGCATTTCCCAATGCAGTAGGCCCACGGCGTTGGCCTCGTCATCATCGGAACGGAACGAATTGGAGCACACCATTTCTGCAATGTTTCCAGTGCGATGTGCGAATGTCTTAACGTTAGGCCGCATTTCGTGAATAACCACGGGAACGCCCAGATTGGCGGCTTGCCATGCGGCTTCGGCACCGGCCATGCCACCGCCAATGATGTGCAGAGTTTTTGTCATGTCATACGCCCCCTTTGGCGCAGGGAATTAGGTGTCGGAAGTATCGTTTTCAACAACGGTTTCATCGTCTTGATCGTCGTCACGTTCCGCAATTAAGGCAACAGAAACAACAACTTCGCCTTTACCCGTGTTAAACACATTCACCCCGCCCGCACTGCGCGATCTGAAGGAAATACCATTGATCGGACAGCGGATTGATTGGCCTTTCGAGGTAGCCAGCATGATCTGGTCTTCCATTTCAACCGCAAAAGACGCCACAAGATCACCGCCGCGCATGGCTTTATCCATTGCTGCAACGCCCATACCACCACGCCCGCGCACCGGATAATCATGGCTGGACGACAGTTTGCCAGAGCCTTTTTCCGAGATCGTCAGAATCAGGTTTTCAACCGCGCTCATTTCGTCAAAACGTTCCTGCGTGATCGCGCCTTCGCCCTCATCCTCAGGGGTGTCATTTTCATCCGCACCGGCCATTTGACGGCGCATTTTCAGATAGGCGATGCGTTCTTCTGATGTGGCGTCGAAATGGCGCACAATTGACATCGAAACAACCTCGTCTTTGCCTGTCAGCTTAACGCCACGCACCCCGACAGAGGCACGGCTGTTAAACACACGCACTTCGGTGGTGGGGAATCGAATGGCGCGTCCGGATTTTGTGACCAGCATCACATCATCATCTTCGGAACAAATGCGGGCGTTGATTAGGCGGGTATTTTCATGATCGCCCTCAAACTTCATCGCAATTTTACCATTGCGCATTACCTTGGTGAAATCCGACAATCTGTTACGTCGCACCGTGCCTGCAGATGTGGCGAAAATGATCTGCAAATTGTCCCATTCATCCTCGGGCGCATCAACGGGCATAATCGCAGCCACAGACACACCTGTTGGAATGGGCAGAATATTCACAATCGCCTTACCTTTGGCCGTGCGACTACCTTGGGGGAGGCGCCATGTTTTAAGCTTGTATACCATACCGTCCGTGGTGAAAAACAGCAGTTGCGTATGGGTATTGGCCACAAACAGGTTGGTAATCACGTCTTCTTCTTTGGTTTTCATCCCCGCCGTGCCTTTGCCGCCGCGTTTTTGGGCACGAAAATCAACCAAAGGCGTGCGTTTAATGTAGCCACCGGAGGTAACCGTCACGACCATGTCTTCTTGTTCGATCAGATCCTCGTCAGACATATCGCCTGACCAATCAACGATGGTTGTGCGCCGTGGTACAGCGAATTTTTCGCGCACTTCTGTCAATTCATCGCTGATGATGCTCATGATGCGCGCACGAGAGCGCAAAATAGCAAGATATTCGCGAATGCTACCTGCAAGAATTTGCAGCTCATCCGTTACTTCTTTGACGCCCATCGCGGTAAGCCGTTGCAAGCGCAGTTCCAAAATGGCGCGGGCTTGGGTTTCCGATAGAAAATAGGTGCCGTCATCGTTCATTTTGTGGGTTGGATCGTCTATCAACAAAATGTATTCGGCGATATCCTGTGCGGGCCAGCGCCGGGTCATCAATTTTTCACGTGCTTCGGCAGGGTTGGCCGAGGCGCGGATTGTGGCAACGATTTCGTCTACATTCGTAACCGCCACGGCCAAGCCACATAATACATGGCTCCGCTCACGGGCCTTGCGCAACTCGAACGCGGTGCGGCGTGCGACAACTTCCTCGCGAAACCCGATAAACGAGGTTAAAAAGCGGCGCAATGTCAGGGTTTCGGGGCGACCACCATTTAGGGCCAGCATGTTACAGCCGAAATAGGTTTGCATCGGGGTGAAACGGAACAACTGGTTCAGCACTACTTCTGGGGTTGCATCGCGCTTCAGCTCAACAACAACGCGCACACCGTTGCGATCGGATTCATCCTGAACATGGGCCACGCCTTCGATCTTTTTCTCGCGCACTTGTTCTGCGATACGCTCGATCATCGTCAATTTGTTCACCTGATAGGGGATTTCATCAACGACAATCGCATAGCGATCTTTGCGAATTTCCTCGACACGGGTTTTGGCGCGCACGATCACACTACCGCGCCCTTCTAAGTAGGCTTTATGTGCACCTGCACGGCCCAGCATGATGCCACCCGTTGGAAAATCAGGGCCAGGCACGTATTCAAACAATTGTTCGGTGGTTAGATCGGGATCTTTGATCAAGGCCAGTGTGGCATCAATAACCTCGCCCAAATTATGTGGGGGGATATTGGTGGCCATACCAACAGCAATCCCGCCAGCGCCATTGACCAGCATATTCGGGTAACGGGCCGGCAGCACAGATGGCTCGCGATCTTTGCCATCATAGTTATCTTGGAAATCGACAGTGTCTTTATCGAGATCCGTTGTCAAAAACGCGGCTGTTTTATCAAGACGCACCTCGGTATAGCGCATCGCGGCGGCATTATCGCCATCCATCGAGCCAAAGTTCCCTTGCCCATCCAGCAAGGGAAGCGACATGGAAAAATCCTGCGCCATACGAACCAGGGCGTCGTAAATTGCGCTATCACCGTGGGGGTGGTATTTCCCCATCACATCCCCAACGGCACGGGCCGATTTGCGATACGATTTATCGTGGGTGTTTCCGCCTTCAAACATCGCATAAAGGATACGCCGATGAACAGGCTTCAGCCCATCGCGCAGGTCTGGAATGGCGCGCGAAACAATCACGCTCATGGCGTAGTCCAGATAAGATGTTTTCATCTCGCTGGTGATGGAAATCGAAGGTCCATCGTACACATAGGGTGCAGGTGTATTTTCTTCTTTGTTTTCAGATGTTTCTGGAGTGTCGTTCACGTGGTTTCCCGCCTATTCGCCATCTAGGGTTTATCGTTAGGGAAACTATAAAGAATTCAGCCCGATTTCGCAATGGGCTGAACTGTTTTTCACGGCTTTGCGCGTTCCAGCATTCCAAACAGA
>CAMZKY010000046.1 GCA_947311455.1 uncultured Marinosulfonomonas sp.
AAAATGGACGCCGCGATGGAATTTGCCGGCTTGCTCTGAATTCAAGGAAAGCCGCTTTCCCACTTGGCGTGGGGTGGCGGCCCCCTTATATGGGGGGGTATTATGGCCAAAAAACAAAGCGCAGCAGATAAGAATTACAAAGTCATCGCCGATAACCGTCGCGCGCGGTATGATTACGCGATCGAGGACGATATCGAATGCGGGATCATGTTGCTGGGCTCCGAGGTGAAATCCATGCGGGTGGGCCAGACCAATATCGCCGAAAGTTACGCAAGCGTGGATGATGGCGAATTGTGGTTGGTAAACTCCTATGTCGCGCCCTATAAACAGGCCAAAACCTTTCCCCACGAGGAACGTCGCCGCCGCAAATTGCTGGTTAGCCGCAAAGAGCTGTCAAAGCTGTGGCAGGCCACGTCGCGCAAGGGCATGACATTGGTGCCGTTGGTGATGTATTTCAATCATAAGGGTTTGGTCAAAATCAAACTGGGTATCGCCAAAGGCAAGAAAAACCACGACAAACGCGCCACCGAGGCCAAGCGCGATTGGGGCCGCCAAAAGGCACGTTTGCTGCGGGAAAACGGCTAGAACCCCGTCCGCAATTCCCTAAATATTGATAATTTAGTTAAAGTTGTTACATATATTGTATCACAGCGGTTTGTTTCGCTGTGACTTATCTAGTGTTTTGAATGAAAGGAAAGCGCGATGGAACTTATTATTAGCCTGATTTCAGGGGCAATTGGTGGCAATGCCGCTGGCGGAATAATGAAAAATCTTAGCCTTGGCACAATCGGCAATACGGTTGCTGGCGTTGTTGGCGGTGGCATTGGCGGCAAAATTATTGGCATGCTGGGTGCTGGCGGTATGGCGGAAGCTGTCGGAAACATGGGCGGCATGGACATGGGCGCAATCGTTGGCCAGATCGCATCTGGCGGTGTTGGCGGCGGTGTTGTGCTGGCTGTTGTAGGCATGGTTAAAAAAATGATGGGCTAATTCCCATAAATTTCGGGCGCAGCACTGGTTCTGCGCCCGAAACTCTTGCAAGCATGCGCGCCCCGCGTTAATCGGAATAGAACAGGTTTCAAAGGGGTTCCCATGCTTAAAGACGATCCAAAGACGCTGGTTTCAACAAAATGGCTCGCTGCTCACATTAAAAGCCCCGACATTCGCATTTTTGATGCGACCCTTGCCAGCGACGCTGTGGAAAAATACGAAGCTGCACATATTCCCAATGCCCGCTATTTCGATATTGATGACGTCTGCGATAACCGCTCGGATCTTGAACACATGGCCCCCCCGATTGAAAAATTTATGTCCCGTATGCGCGCCATGGGCGTTGGCGACGGGCATCAGGTTATCGTTTACGATCAAAAAGGGCTATACTCCGCCGCGCGCGTTTGGTGGCTGTTTCGCTTGATGGGTAAAAACGACATCGCGGTTCTGGATGGCGGTTTGCCAAAATGGATTGCCGATGGCTATGCCACCGAAGACATGCCGCCGATTATCCGTGATCGTCACATGACATGTTCACGTCAGGCGCATCTGGTTAAGGATGTTACGCAGGTGGCTGCGGCCTCTAAATTGGGCGATTATGAAATCGTCGATGCCCGCAGTGCCGAACGGTTTAGCGGCAAGGTGCCTGAATCGCGCGAAGGTTTGCGCGCTGGCCACATTCCGAATTCCAAAAACGTCCCCTACGAAAGCCTGCTGAACCCAGACGCCACAATGAAAACACCCGAGGAATGCAAAGCCATTTTCGAGGCTGCCAATGTTGATCTAAGCAAACCGATCATCGCCAGCTGCGGATCAGGTGTAACCGCCAATATTGTGGCCCTTGCACTGGAACGCATGGGCCATACCCGCCACGCGATTTACGATGGATCATGGTCCGAATGGGGCATGTATAACGACTTGAAAGTTGAAACGGATTAAAACCATGTTTACCGACCTGAAAAAACAACCCGCCGATAAAATCTTGCAATTGATGCAGATGTTCCGCGAAGACCCGCGCACAGACAAAATTGATCTGGGCGTCGGTATTTACAAAGACGCCAGCGGCAACACGCCCGTCATGCGCGCCATCAAGGCCGCTGAAAAGCAGCTGTGGGAAGAAGAAACCACCAAGAAATATACCGGCCTTGCCGGTGAACCTGCATATCAAGACGCCATGGTTGATCTGGTTCTGGCTGATAGCGTTGAACGCAATCAGGTTGCCGCCGCCGCCACACCTGGCGGTACGGGTGCGATCCGTCAGGCGGTTGAGCTGATCAAAATGGCCAGCCCCGACGCCACGATCTGGCTGTCTGATCCGACTTGGCCAAACCATCCATCAATCATCAAATATGTCGGTTTGAACATGGCCGAATACCGCTATTTTGATAATGCCACATGTGGCGTGGATTTCGACGGTATGATGGCTGATCTGGCCGCGGTTAAATCCGGCGATGTTGTGTTGCTGCACGGCTGTTGCCACAATCCAACCGGTGCCAATCTGAACCCCGCCCAATGGCAAACCGTTGTGGATCATTTGGGCAAGGTCGGTGCCATTCCATTTATCGACATTGCCTATCAGGGCTTTGGTGACGGGCTGGATGTAGATGCCGCCGCCGTGCGTCTGGTGGCATCAAGCTTGCCGGAAACCATCATTGCCGCGTCCTGCTCGAAAAACTTTGGTATCTACCGCGAACGCACTGGCGTTTTGATGACCGTCAGCCAAAGCAGCGACAAAACCCCGCTGAACCAAAGTACGCTGGCGTTTCTAAACCGTCAGAATTTTTCGTTTCCGCCAGATCACGGCGCGCGTTTGGTGACGATGATCCTGAATGACGAAGCACTCAAGGCCGACTGGATGGCCGAGCTGGAAGAAGTGCGCCTTGGTATGTTGAAACTGCGCGAAATGCTGGCCGCAGAATTGCAACGCCTGTCCGGCTCTGATCGTTTCGGTTTCCTTGCCCAACACCGCGGCATGTTCTCGCGCCTCGGGGCCACACCGGAACAAGTGGAAACCCTGCGCGTTAAACACGGTATCTATATGATCGGCGACAGCCGCATGAACATCGCCGGTTTGAACGAGGCCACGATTCCAGTGCTGGCCAAGGCGATTATCGAGGTTGGGATTTAAATCGGCCAATCGCTCAAACGAAAAGGCCGCCAAGGTTTCCCTTGGCGGCCTTTTACAATTCCGTAAACCCGCTTAGCTGTGGTAAGCTGCTTCGCCATGTGTGGCCAGATCAAGGCCCATAACTTCGTCTTCTTCGGATACCCGCAGACCGATTGTCATGTCGATGACTTTGAACAACACGAAAGATACAACCGCTGTCCAGATCACGGTGATACCAACGGCTTGGATCTGGATCAAAGTTTGGCCGATCATGTCGAAATCATCGCCGCCAACACCACCTAGCGATGGCGCTGTAAAGATACCTGTGCCAACCGCACCAATGATGCCGCCAACGCCGTGGATACCGAACACATCAAGGCTGTCGTCATAGCCGAACTTGTTCTTGATCACAGTGACAAAGTAGAAACACACGATCGAGGCCAGCGCCCCCAGAACAATTGCACCTACAGGGCCGATTGAACCCGCCGCAGGTGTAACAGCCACCAAGCCGGCAATCATACCAGAGGCCGCGCCCAGCAAGGACACCTTGCCACGGATCAGGCCTTCTACGATTGTCCAGCCAAGGATCGCACCCGCTGTTGCGGTGAATGTGTTGATCATCGCAAGGCCCGCGCCGCCGTTTGCTTCAAGGTTTGAACCAGCGTTAAAGCCGAACCAACCCACCCACAGGATAGACGCACCAACCAATGTCAGGGTCATGGAATGCGGGGCCATCATGTCTTTGCCGTAACCTTTGCGTTTGCCCAGAACAATCGCACCAACAAGCGCGGCAACACCGGCGTTGATGTGCACAACCGTGCCGCCCGCAAAATCAAGTGCGCCAAGATTAAAGATATAGCCAGCGCCATCCCAAACCATGTGGGCAATGGGGAAGTAAGAGAACGTGACCCAAAGCAGGGTGAATACCATAACCGCGCTGAATTTGATCCGCTCGGCAAAGGCGCCGATGATAAGGGCAGGTGTGATGGCCGCAAATGTCATTTGGAAGGCGATGAACACAAATTCAGGGATCACAACACCATCGGTGAATGTGGCGGCCATTGAATCCATGGTTACGCCAGCCAAGAACAATTTACCTGTGCCGCCCCACCATGGGCTTGTGCCGCCGCCAAAGGCGAAGGAATAGCCATACAAAACCCAGACAACCATCACCAATGCGGTGATCATTGTGGTTTGGGTTAGAACGGACAGCATGTTTTTGGTGCGCACAAGGCCACCGTAAAACAGGGCCAGACCCGGCAGGATCATGAACAGCACCATAACAGTAGAAAAGATCATGAACGACACGTCGCCTTTGTCCATGGTATCTTCGGCGAAGGCAGGCGCGGCGGTTAGTATCGCGCCACTTGCTGCAAATATAAGGTTTTTAAGTTTCATTGTGTTTTCCTTTTTCAATCTGGCAGCCGCCTAGATTGCTTCCTCGTTGGTTTCGCCCGTGCGCACACGAACCACCTGTTCCACGTCCAATACGAAAATTTTACCGTCACCGATTTTGTCGGTTTTCGCTGTGGTCTGGATTACATCCACCACTTGCTCGGCCATGTCGCCAGCAACGACGATTTCAAGTTTAACCTTTGGCACAAAATTCACGGCGTATTCGGCACCACGATAGATTTCTGTGTGGCCAGACTGTATGCCAAAGCCCTTTACTTCTGTCACTGTCATGCCTTGCACGCCGATACCGGTCAGTGCTTCACGCACTTCGTCCAACTTGTATGGTTTCAGAATTGCTATGATAAATTTCACGATTTCCCCTTTCAGCGTACAGTTTGTTGCACACTTCATGAATCAATAATTGCCGATAGAATCGGTTGGGGAGCAATAAATTCACGCATGATGTTTACGGGCACATAGCGCAAGCGCACAATTTTTGCACAAATACTATTTAATGCCTATATTTTAATCACATTCATAAGCCGTTATTTGTAAACCGGCTTAAATGGTGCTTGGGCAAGCAACAGCACTACCTAAGTCACGTGCGATTTAATAATGGACAACTTTAGCTGGTTCTTTCTTCTTTCGGGGATATTTTTGTTATCTTCTGCCTGCCCCTGTTCGTTACCCCACACATCCAAATATAAAACCCAACAGGGTTGGTTGGGCCTTTCGCATTTGGTAAATATAAATCCCTCTC
>CAMZKY010000047.1 GCA_947311455.1 uncultured Marinosulfonomonas sp.
ACGCCAAACTGATGCTGGGCCGCACCCCGGGCAGTATCGAGGCCATTCGCCCAATGCGCGAAGGGGTGATTGCCGATTTCGACACCGCCGAAGAGATGATCAAATACTTTATTCGCAAGGTGCATCCGCGCACCACGTTCTCAAAACCCAAGATCATCGTCTGCGTCCCCCACGGCGCAACACCTGTTGAAAAACGCGCTATTCGTCAATCGGTTTTGTCCGCTGGCGCACGGCGTGCGGGCCTGATTGCCGAACCGATCGCAGCCGCCATTGGTGCGGGAATGCCGATCACCGATCCCACCGGTAACATGGTGGTTGATATCGGCGGCGGCACCACCGAAGTTGCGGTTCTGTCCCTTGGCGATATCGTTTATGCGCGCTCTGTGCGTGTCGGTGGTGATCGCATGGATGAGGCAATCATCAGCTATCTGCGCCGCCAGCATAACCTGCTGATCGGCGAAAGCACATCTGAACGGATCAAGAAATCCATCGGCACCGCACGGATGCCCGACGACGGACGCGGAAGCTCAATGCAAATTCGGGGCCGTGATCTGCTGAACGGCGTGCCAAAAGAAACCGAAGTAAACCAGGCCCAAATTGCCGAAGCTTTGGCCGAACCCGTGCAGCAAATCTGCGAAGCCGTGATGACAGCCCTTGAGGCAACACCTCCCGATCTGGCTGCCGATATCGTTGATCGCGGCGTGATGCTAACAGGTGGTGGCGCATTGCTGGGCGAGCTTGATCTAGCCCTGCGTGAGCAAACCGGATTGGCGGTTTCGATCGCGGATAATTCCCTTGATTGCGTGGCCTTGGGAACCGGCAAAGCGCTTGAATACGAAAAGCAACTGCGCCACGTAATCGATTACGACAGCTAGGCCATTTTGGCCAAAGGGGCGCCCTTGGCAAAAGACAGAAACAATTCAGTTGCATATGCACGCCCGGTCAGACGCATTCTGGTCGGGTTGATTGTCTTTGTATTCCTGGCCCTGTTCCTGTTGTGGCGCATTGATAGCCCGCGTGTTGAACGGTTTCGCGCCAATTTGATTGATCGTGTGGTGCCCAGTTTTGAATGGGCTTTGGTGCCGGTAACGGTTGTGTCTGAAATGGTCGAGGATTACCGTTCATACACCCATATTTATCAACAAAATCAGGAACTCCGCCGCGAATTGCAGCAAATGAAAAGCTGGAAAGAGGCCGCGGTTCAGCTGGAACAGCAAAACGCCAAATTACTGGCGCTGAATTCGGTGCGTCTTGATCCGAAACTAACCTCTGTTTCAGGCGTGGTTTTAGCGGATAGCGGTTCACCGTTTCGTCAATCCGTTTTGCTGAATGTGGGCGAACGTGACGGCATCAAAGACGGCTGGGCCACCATGGATGGCATCGGGCTTGTGGGCCGCATATCCGGCGTGGGCAAAAGCACCGCGCGGGTGATCCTGCTGACGGATTCTAACAGTCGCATTCCGGTAACCATTCAGCCCTCGGGCCAGCACGCCATTCTAACAGGTGATAACACAGGCCGCCCCCTGGTTGAATTTCTGGAACACCCCGAAAATACACGCCCCGGAGATCGGGTTGTTTCCTCGGGTGATGGCGGAGTTTTTCCGGCTGATCTTTTGATTGGACAAATATCTCGGTCCAGTGATCGGCGCATGCGCGTGCGCCTTGCCGCCGATTATGAACGGCTTGATTTTCTGCGGGTTCTCAGAAGCCACGCTAAACCCACAATCACCGATCCGGGGGCTTTGCTGATTGGCGAAACCTCCCAAGCCACCCCGGCGCCAGTCGCAGCGCCAGAGCCAAGCGAATGATTGATCCGGTCACAACAAATAACTGGTTCTACCGCGCGATATACTTGCTGATTGCAACGGTGGTTTTGTTTTTATACCTCCTGCCGCTTCAAACCACGCCCAGCAGTTGGGCCGCCCCAAATATTCTAATTTGCGTTACGTTTGCATGGGTATTGCGCCGTCCGGATTATGTTCCGGTCACATTGATTGCGCTGGTAATGATTGTTGCCGATTTTCTATTGATGCGTCCCCCCGGCCTTTTGGCGGGATTGGTTGTTTTTGCAAGCGAAGTCTTGCGCAGCCGCCGCCATTCCCTACGTGAAATACCGTTTGTTCTGGAATGGGCGATGGTGTCAGCGTCGATACTGATGATCGCGCTTGTCGCCCGCTTTATTCAAGTGATTGTGATCCTCGATCGTCCCTCTTTCACCTTGGTTTTTCTTGAGCTTTTGGCCACAATCGCCTTATATCCAATCGTCGTGGCGATTTCCCGATTTGTGCTTGGCGTGCGGGCAGTTGCCCACGGCGAGGTTGATCGCGCAGGACATCACATATGAAACATCAGTTCAAGGACACCGCAAAAAGCCACCGGCTGCTG
Source organism: uncultured Marinosulfonomonas sp. (assembly GCA_947311455.1). Classification (GTDB taxonomy): domain Bacteria; phylum Pseudomonadota; class Alphaproteobacteria; order Rhodobacterales; family Rhodobacteraceae; genus Profundibacter. The sequence goes on from CAMZKY010000047.1 coordinate 2,386, forward strand.
ACACGGCGCGGCATGTTTTTGGGCAGCGTTCAATTGGGTTTGGTTGGCGTTCTGGTAAGCAGAATGCGCTCGATGCAAGTAGAGCAGGCAGATCAGTTTCGCCTATTGGCCGATGAAAACCGGATCAACGTCCGCCTGATCCCGCCGGCCCGTGGTTTGATTTATGATCGCAACGGCCTAGCGCTTGCCAAAAACAGGCCCGCTTACCGGATATCCATTGTGCGCGAAGACGCGGGCGACATCGAAGAAGTGATCGCCAAGGTGGCCGCGCTTGTGCCGCTGGATCCAAAAGATCTGGCTCGTGCCTTAAAGGAAATCAAACGCCGCAGCCCCTTTGTGCCCGTTACATTGGCAAATAATCTAACATGGGAGCAGCTGTCCAAAGTGGCCGTGAATGCACCCGCTTTGCCCGGCATTACCCCCGAAGTTGGCTTAACCCGCGAATACCCGCTATTTGGTGACTACGCCCATATCATCGGCTATGTTGGCCCCGTCAGCGATTATGATCTTAGCAAAATCAATGATCCTGATCCTTTGTTGCAAATCCCGAAATTTCAAATTGGCAAAAGTGGTGCCGAGGCCAAGCTGGAAAAAACCTTGCGCGGCAAAGCCGGTGCCAAGCGGATCGAGGTAAATTCCATTGGCCGGATCATGCGCGAACTTGGCCGACAAGAAGGTGAAACAGGCGCTAATATCCAGCTGACAATCAACAGCCAGCTGCAAAATTATGTGCAGGCCCGTTTGGCAAACGAAAGCGCCGCCGCCGTCGTAATCGATGTTAAAAACGGCGATCTTTTGGCCGTCGGCTCGACACCCAGTTTCGATCCGAACAAATTCGTCACCGGCATATCTTATGCGGATTATAACGAGCTGCTGGAAAATAAATACCGCCCCTTGGCCAACAAATCCGTGCAAGGCACCTATCCACCGGCCTCTACATTTAAAACCATGACAGCCCTTGCCGCGCTGAATGAAGGTGCCATCGACACCAAAGAAACCGTGCGCTGCAAAGGCTTTGTGGAGGTTGGCGCCCGCAAATTCCACTGCTGGAAAAAATCCGGCCACGGGAACGTCAATCTGCATAACAGCCTGAAACAATCCTGCGATGTTTATTACTATGAATTGGCGCAACGTACCGGAATTGAAAAAATATCGGAAATGGCCAAGAAATTCGGCTTGGGCACCAAATACCCTATACCGATGTCAGCCGTGGCACGCGGCCTCATGCCCAACAAGGCGTGGAAACTGAAAAACCGCGGCAAGGAATGGGTGGTGGGCGACACCTTGAATGCCTCGATCGGTCAGGGCTTTGTGCATGCCTCACCTTTGCAAATGGCTGTGATGACCGCGCGCATTGCCTCGGGGCATTCTGTAACACCGCGGCTGGTAAAATCTATAAACGGGATTGAACAGCCCTCGGGCGCAGGTGAAAAACTGGATATCAACGAAAACCACCTGCGTATGGTGCGCAAGGCTATGTATGGTGTGGTTAACGAAAGCGGCGGAACCGCTCGTCGATCACGCATTGTCGCAGATGAATACCGTATGGCCGGCAAAACAGGCACCGCGCAGGTTAGCAATTCCCGGGTGAAAAACCGTGATGTTGTCTGGGAAAAACGCGATCATGCAATTTTCGTGTGCTTTGCCCCCTATGACAATCCCAAGATCGCCGTTGCGGTTGTGGTAGAGCATGGCGGCGGCGGCTCAAAGGCGGCTGCACCCGTTGCGCGCGACATTGTCTTGCAGGCGCTCTTTGAGGGCACGCCCCCTTTATCGGCCTACCCTAAATCCGACAGGCCGCGCATCCGGAGAGCGCAGGAAAACCTGCCGCTGCGTGATTTTTCGGCCCTTACAAACAGTGACAAAGCATGAGTTATCTTGAGCATAATATAAAATCCGTTCCCACAGGGTTTCGAAAAATTCTGCACCTGAACTGGGCGATTATCCTGCTGCTTGCCGCTGTTTCCGGTGTTGGATTTTTGATGCTTTATTCCGTGGCCGGTGGATCGCTGCAGCCATGGGCCGAGCCGCAAATGAAACGCTTTGCTGTTGGCATGGTGATAATGTTGTCCATTGCCATGGTTCCGATCTGGTTTTGGCGCAATGTGTCGGCTGTGGCATATTTGATGTCGGTCGCATTGTTGTTGGTTGTTGAATTTTTTGGCACCGCCGGTATGGGCGCGCAACGCTGGATCGATCTTGGCTTTATGCGACTGCAGCCGTCCGAGGTTACAAAAATTACCTTGGTAATGGTGCTGGCCGCCTATTATGATTGGCTTGATCTTGATAAAAAATCACATCCGCTTTGGGTGATAGTGCCGCTTATTATGATTGCTATTCCCACCATGCTGGTGCTGCGCCAGCCCGATCTAGGCACCGCAATCCTGCTGGTAGCCGGCGGAGGCACCATCATGTTTTTGGCAGGCGTTAGCTGGTATTATTTCGGGGCTGTGATTGCCGCTGTCGTCGGCATTGTCACCGCCATTTTCCAGTTTCGTGGCACCGAATGGCAAATTTTGAAAGATTACCAATATCGGCGCATTGATACGTTTCTTGATCCTTCGTCTGATCCACTGGGCGCGGGGTATCATATCACCCAATCCAAAATCGCCCTGGGATCAGGGGGCTGGACAGGACGCGGATTTATGCAAGGCACACAAGCGCGGCTAAATTTCTTGCCGGAGAAACACACCGATTTCATCTTTGTTACCTTGGCGGAAGAGTTCGGTTTTGTCGGTGCCGCATCGCTTTTGGCGCTTTATGCCCTGATCATCGCCTTTTGCATCATTTCCGCCTTTCGCAACAAAGACCGCTATGCCGCCTTGCTGACCTTGGGTATTGCCACCACGTTTTTCCTGTTCTTTGTGGTTAACATGGCCATGGTCATGGGCCTTGCACCTGTTGTGGGTGTGCCTTTGCCGCTGGTGTCTTATGGTGGCTCGGCAATGCTGGTGCTACTGGTGGCCTTTGGCCTGATGCAAAGCGCCCATGTGCACCGGCCTCGCTAACAACCGCATAGCGGCTTCCCGTTTGAACATAGTGACAAATAAAAATCCTCTGCCTATAAGGGCCAAAACCCTTATTTTTCCTGATGGACGCAAAACATGATCAAAATCTTTGGCCACACCGCCCCCGACACCGACGCAACCGGATCTGCCCTGATTTGGGCGTGGTATCTGAACGATGTGCAGAAAAAACCCGCCACAGCCTACGTGCTGGGCGAACCAAACACCGAGGCCACGTTTGTTTTGAAGCGCTGGGGCTTTGACACACCCGCGATCCTGACAGACGTTGAAGATGGCGAAAAAGTTGTGGTGGTTGATACCAACAATCCCGGCGAATTGCCGGCCAATATCAATAACGCCGATATCAAACAGGTGATCGATCACCACGCGCTGGTTGGTGGTCTAACAACAAAAGGCCCGATCAACATCACCATCCGCCCCGTGGCCTCGACCGCGACGGTAATGGCGGGCATTATGCGCGGCAGCGCCATGGACGATATGCCCGACACTATCAAAGGCCTGATGCTGTCCTGCATCCTTTCGGACACGCTTGAATTCCGCAGCCCCACAACCACACCGCGCGACGTATCTCTGGCCCACCAACTGGCCAAAGATCTTGGCATTGACGTAAAAGAATACGCCACAGAAATGTTCGCCGCCAAATCCGATGTTTCAGCTTTTTCCGATCTGGAACTGTTGAAAATGGATTCAAAAATCTTTCCCGTTGGCGATAAAAAACTGCGGGTTTCGGTGCTGGAAACAACATCACCCGAAACGGTCCTGTCCCGTCAATCCGGTATGGTGGCAGCCATGGACGCGCTTAAGGCCGAGGAGGGCACCGACGAGGTGCTGATGTTTATCGTTGATATCCTGACCGAACAATCCACCCTGTTCATCGCCAATGACGCGGTAAAATCCATTGCCGAAAAATCATTTGGTGTCACTGTTGATGGCGACACCGTGATCTTGCCCGGCGTGGTCAGCCGCAAGAAACAAATCGTGCCCAATCTGGCGGTTTAACCAACCCTTCATCGGCCCTTACGGGCGCTCTTCAGTGGTGATGAGCGCCCGTAAGGAAGCGAAGAACCCGCGCTTAGTATATGAACGGGATCAATTTCTTGGTGCGACGCGCATAGTCCTGAAATTCCGCACCATATCGCCCCGCCAGGTATGTATCCAACGCCGGAATATGCATAAAAATAAACATCCCCGCCATCAAAACCGGCAGGCCCAGCGCCCACAGATTCGCCGTCAAAAGTGCCCAGCCACTGAACAACACCACATCACCGAAAAAGTTGATATGCATGGAATGTTGGAACAACCCGCCCGTATAACAATGGCCCTTGTTTTCAGGATGCGCCTTCCACCATTTGCGCTGAATTTCGGAA
>CAMZKY010000048.1 GCA_947311455.1 uncultured Marinosulfonomonas sp.
CCGGTAAAGCCCAGCTTTTCCGAGGTTGTGGCCTTGATGGACACCCGATCAATCTCTATCCCCATAATGCGCGCCATTTCACTGCGCATCGCTTCGGCATTCGGGCCGATTTTGGGGTATTCACAGACAAGGGTGCAATCAATATTAGATATAGTAAACAAATGCTTGTGCGCCAATGTTACTGCATGTTTCAGAAAAATATCCGACTCGGCGCCCTTCCATTGTGGATCGCTGGGCGGGAAATGGCGGCCAATATCCCCCATCGCCAGTGCGCCGTAAATTGCATCCGTGACGGCGTGCATCCCCACATCTGCGTCGGAATGGCCCAGCAACCCGTGCGTATGGGGGATTTTCACCCCGCACAGGATCACATGATCGCCGTCACAAAACTTGTGCACGTCATAGCCGTTGCCTAGCCGTATATCCATTTTTTGCTCCAGTATTTGTTCGGCCCGCGCGAAATCTTCGGGATGGGTGATTTTGATGTTTTGTTCTTCGCCGGTGATGATTTTTACAGCTAGGCCCTGCGCCAAGGCGACCTCGACATCATCTGCCGCACCGCAATCATGCGCCCTGTGGGCAGCGATAATGTCACCGCGCCGAAACCCTTGCGGGGTCTGGGCCCGAAACAGCCCGTCGCGGGGGTGCGGCGCGGTGACAAGCCCGTTTTCCCCGCGCCATAGCGCATCGGTCACCGCAAGGGCAGGGGCCGCACCTGCATGTGTCTTGAGGGCGGAAATCACATCAGAAATAGTCTGCGCACAAACCAAAGGCCGCGCGCCGTCATGGATCAATACCTTATCGCCTGTGGCGGCGTTCAGGCCCGCCAGAACCGAAGCGTCGCGCGTGGCCCCGCCAAACACATAAGGTGCCGTATGGCCCATGGTTTCAAACAGCGGCAAATCGTCTTTGTTGATCACCACCAGCACATCATCTACCATCGGATGCGCGATAAACACGTCAATCGTGCGCGCCAGAACCGTGCGTCCGTGCACCGGCTGGTATTGCTTGGGCATATCGCCCCCCGCCCGCACTCCGCGCCCGGCGGCGACTATGATTGCTGTTGTGCTCATACTTGATCCTTTGCTGTGGTTTACGGGGCCAAACAAGGAATTGCAATTCTATGATAATCGGATTATCACGCCAAAACGCACAAGGATTAAGCATGTGACTATTAAACTGGCAAATATCACCCTAGACCCGCCTGTTTTTCTGGCTCCTTTGGCCGGAATCACCGATTTACCGTTTCGCCAGATGGTTTCGAAATTCGGTGCGGGCATGGTGGTTAGTGAAATGGTCGCCAGTCAGGAATTGGCCCAATCCAAACCCGTTGCCCGAGACAAAGCCGAATTGGGCTTTGATCAACGCAACACCGCCGTTCAAATTGCGGGTCGTGAGGCTTACTGGATGGGCGAAGCTGCTAAAATCATCGAACAAAGCGGCGCCGGACTGATCGACATCAATATGGGCTGCCCGTCCAAAAAGGTTGCGTCCGGTTACGCAGGGTCGGCGTTGCTGCGTGATCTGGATCAAGCGCTTGTGCTGATCGACGCCGTGGTTAAGGCTGTTAAAATTCCGGTCACGCTGAAAACCCGTCTGGGCTGGAATGATGACGTTTTGAATGCGCCGGAATTGGCGGTGCGCGCGCAAGAGGCCGGCATTCAGATGATCACCATCCATGGGCGCACGCGGTGCCAGTTTTACAAAGGTGTGGCCGATTGGGAGGCCATTCGGTCGGTCAAGGAGGCGGTCACAATTCCGGTGATTGCCAATGGCGATATCGTTGACACGGACACCGCAAAACGCGCCCTTGTCGCCTCAAACGCGGACGGGGTGATGGTGGGGCGCGGCGCGCAAGGGGCACCATGGAAACTGGCGCAAATCGCCAGTGATATTTATGGCACCCCTGCGCCAGATATTCCCGTTGGGGCTGCATTGGTTGATCTGGTGGCCGAGCATTACCAAAGCATGTTGTCTTTTTATGGGGAGCAAATGGGCAACCGCATGGCGCGCAAACATCTGGGCTGGTATATGGATCGTGCGGACACGTCACTTGAATTACGCAAAATTATCCTAAAAGAAAACAAATCATCGCTAGTATTCAAATACTTAGAATGTGCTTTTAATCCAACGTCACAGGCCGCGGCATGAATATTTCCAACCTGTGGAACGCCTATCCGGTGCCCAGTTTTCTGATTGATCGCGGGGGCTGTGTGCTTTCGATTAATCCCGCCGCCGAATCCCTGTTGAATAGCTCGCAAAAATCGGTGAAGGGCAAATCATGTGGGGATGTGATCCAAGCCGGACTTGATTTTGCCGGCTTGTTCAGCCGGATTCACCATGACCAAAACGATATAAACATCAACGACATCACGGTGGCTATCGACCAGAAAACTGCCCTTATGTGTAATATCCAGATCGCGATGATGGATCAGGAGCAGGTTCTGGTTCTGGTGTTGCCGCGCAAAAATATCGGGCGTGGCGGTATGGCGGTGGGATCTGCGGCAAAATCCGCGATTGGCATGGCGGAAATGCTGGCCCATGAGATCAAAAACCCACTGGCTGGCATTACCGGCGCGGCGCAGTTGCTTGAAATGAACTTGTCTGCGCAAGACACTGAAATGACAGATTTAATTGTGTCCGAGGCCAAGCGGATCGTCAAACTTCTGGATCAGGTTGAACAATTTGGAAATGTCAGCCTGCCAACCCTAAAATCGGTCAATATACACGACATCGTTGATCGCGCCCGTATGTCGGCTGCTGTGGGTTTTGCATCTCATGTCACCTTGATCGAGGAATACGATCCATCGCTACCCGACACCTATGTTGACCCTGACCAATTTATGCAGGTGATTCTGAATCTGTTGAAAAACGCTGCCGAGGCTTTACCCGATACACATGGCGAAATCCGCATCCGCACTTTTTACGAACAGGGGCTGCGATTACGCCGTGACGGGCAGCAAACGGCGTTCTTGCCGCTGCAGGTGGAAATCATCGATAACGGCCCCGGATTGCCCGCCGATATTGCCCGCAATGTGTTTGACCCCTTTGTTTCCGGGCGCGAAAACGGCACGGGGCTTGGTTTGGCGCTGGTGTCGAAAATCATCACCGATCACAACGCATGGATTACCATCGACAGCCAGCCGGGCCGCTGTGCGTTCCGGATTTCCCTGCCCATAGCCCCGAAATCAAAGGATTAACTCATGGACGGAACCATTCTGATTGCCGATGATGACCGCACGATCCGCACCGTGCTGACGCAAGCCTATACGCGGGCAGGGTGCAAAGTGCACGCCACCTCATCGCTACAAACCCTGATGGGCTGGGTGAATGAGGGGCGCGGTGATCTGGTGATTACGGATGTGATGATGCCCGACGGGAACGGGTTGGATACATTGCCCGAAATCACCGCTGCACGGCCCGATTTGCCGGTGATTGTGATTTCTGCGCAAAATACCATCGTTACCGCGATCAAGGCGGCAGAGGTGGAGGCCTTTGATTACCTGCCCAAACCCTTTGATTTGCCCGATTTAATGAGCCGATCAGCGCGCGCTCTTACAATTAAACAAAAAACCATGCGTCCGGATTTGTCCAAACCGAAAGTTGCACAGTTACCGCTGATTGGTCGCTCAGTTGTGATGCAAGAGCTGTACCAACTGATCGCTAAAGTGGTAAATAGTGATTTGTCGGTGTTAGTGTTAGGTGAAAGTGGTGCGGGAAAATCTCTTTTAACGCGTGCAATTCATGATTTGAGCGTACGTGCGGATACGCCGTTCATCACGGTTAGCGCCCACGATTTAGGACAGCCCAACGCGTATGAAAATTTGCTACGTCGCGTCGGCCAGGGAACATTGGTTTTTGATGAAGTTGCTGATTTATCGCTCGTTAAACAAGAGCAGTTGGTTCGATTTATTGATTGCATGCCACAAAAGCCGCCAAGAATTTCGGCAACAACCCAGACAAATCTGATAGATAAGATGGAAAAGGGCGACTTTCGTAAAGACCTCTATTATCGGTTGAATGGCGTGTCACTTATAGTGCCTTCTTTGCGAGATCGAATCGATGATATTGATCTTTTGGTCGAGCACTTCATTCCGGAAAGCAACAATAAAACTCAAACTAAACCACACCTTTCGGCTGACGCAATCAATTTATTGCAAAGTTATTCGTGGCCTGGGAATATCAGGCAACTTGAAAACAGCATCAAAAGGTTGGTGATGACAAGCACACATCCCGAGATTTCGATGGCCGAAGTGGAACGTGTTTTGCGAGATCAGCCGGCGACTGAAAGCCTTGACCGTGACCAAACCGAATACAAATTGTCCGGATCTGTCGCGCGTCATATTCAACGTTACTTTGATTTGCATGGAGGGGAGCTTCCTCCGGTGGGATTATACCACCGTATCCTAAAGGAAATTGAAAAACCTCTTATTGAAATTGCTTTGGAATCTACGGCGGGCAATCAGGCGAAATGCGCCGATCTACTTGGCCTAAATCGAAATACTTTGCGCAAAAAGATAAATGATCTGGATATTCACGTGACTCGCAGGCGTAAAATGATGTAAAACGGCAACAATAACCGTGACCTATCTGCACCATATGTGTAAAGTGTTACAAAATGTAGTGATTTATATCACGTCCATAATATCAGGGTGATCTCGGGTGACAGCCCCAATTCAAATCGATCCGCTTGCTAAAGTTAGTGATTTTAGGCGGAAAAAAAAGGTTCAAAACGCTGCAACTATCGGGCTGGTTGCGCTGGCACCTGCGCTTGTTCTTTTGACGTACTTAATCCTTGGGCCATTTGGGCAGGGGGTTAGAACAGTTAGTTTACGGCTGATTCTATTGGCAGATTTTGTCTATGTCATGGTCGTTGCGTCGCTTGTTATGCAGCGTGTGGCACGTCAAATTTCTGCACGCCGCGCCAAATCGGCAGGTTCCCGCCTGCATCTTCGCCTTACCACTGTTTTTGCTGGGGTGGCGCTTGTGCCGACAATTCTGGTGGCAATTTTCGCGGTTCTCACTGTGAATATCGGGCTTGAGGGATGGTTTTCTGATCGGGTTCGACAAGTGGTCGGAAATTCATTGGCGGCAGCTGAAGCGTACGAAGCGGAAAAAAGCGATGCTTTGAAACAAGATGTGAAAGCATTGGCGAACTTCATTGATTTGAATAGTCAGGCCAATTTCCTACCCAACGATGCAACGTTGCGTAAAATTCTAACCAATGGACAATTGCAAGTTCAACGCGGATTGAAAGAGGCGTATTTGATTGACGGTGGAGCAAAACTGCGCGCTCGCGGGGAGCGTTCGTATTTGTTCGATTTTGAACCACCATCAGAACAAAACCTATCCGATGCGTCGGCAGGCAAGATAATTATCATCAAAGACTGGACCAATAATGAATTTCGCGCTCTGGTAAAGCTTGAAAGCTTTGCAGATCGGTATCTTTATATCTCACGTAAGGTTGATGGCAAGATTTTGGCTTTATTGGATGAAACCAAAACCACCATCTCCCAGTACCGACAACTCGAAGCGGATCGCGGCGATTTATTGCTGAATTTCGGGCTACTTTACCTTGGATTTGCGGTGATCTTGATCCTTGCGGCCATTTGGGTTGGTCTATGGTTTGCTGAGCGATTGTCCGGCCCTGTGGGGCGTTTGACGGGCGCCGCGCAGCAAGTTGGCACCGGTGATTTGGATGTGCAAGTTATTGAAGAAAAAGGCGATGACGAAATTGCGATGCTGGGCCGTTATTTCAACCGGATGACAAAGCAGCTTAAGGGCCAGCGTGACACATTGGTGGAAAATTCCAATCAAATTGAACGTCGTCGACGTTTGTTCGATTCTGTGCTTGGATCGGTGGCGTCCGGCGTGGTTGGCCTCAGTGCTGAGCGAAATATCATGTTTGTTAATCGCGCAGCACATCGGATTTTAGTACTTCCAATTGATGCCGAAGGGCATTTAGAGGACGAGGTTTCCGAATTTGCACCATTGATGGAAAAACTGATCGGCAACCGTCAGGAAGCCTTGCAAGGAGAAGTGAAGATAACTCGCGAGGGCAAGCTGGAAAACTTGTTGGTGCGCATATCGACACGGCGAAACAGCGAAGAGGAACTGGAAGGCTATGTTGTGGCCTTTGATGATGTAACAGACCTCGTGTCGGCCCAACGAATGGCTGCATGGGGGGATGTGGCACGCCGCATTGCCCATGAAATTAAAAACCCTCTAACGCCTATTCAGCTGTCCGCGGAGCGGCTAAAACGTAAATTTGCACCCAAAGTGGGGGATGAAGCCGCAGCATTGGAACAATATGCTGATGTTATTATCAGGCAAACCGGAGATTTACGGCGCATTGTTGACGAATTTTCGAAGTTTGCCCGCATGCCAGAGCCCGAAAGACGCAGCCATGATCTGGCAAAACTGGTGCGGGATGCCGTGCATCTGCAGGAATCAGCGATGCCCAATCTAAAGATCATTTCCGACATTCCGAACAAAAAATTGATCACCGAAATTGATGCAACTATGATTTCACAAGCCATGGTGAACCTGATTAAAAATGCAGGAGAAGCAATAGAAAGTAAACAGGAAAAAGGCGTTTCAGCTGACTTTGTTCCCGAAGTTTATGTGCGGATGATTGTAAAAGAAACCGGCTTTAATATCACCATATCCGACAATGGAATTGGGCTGCCAACGGATCGTGCCCGACTGTTTGAACCATATGTAACAACGCGCGCCGCGGGTACTGGGCTAGGTTTGCCGATCGTAAAAAAGATTATCGAAGAACATGGTGGGACGCTAATTTTGCGCGATGCAGAATTGTTTAAAAACAACACTGAATTTGGGGCCTGTGCGGATGTGTTTTTACCCGCTTTAAACAGTGCTTCAACAATAACAAAGGCGACACGAGGTAAAACATGAGTGACATTCTTATCGTAGATGACGAACGCGATATTCGCGAATTGATTTCGGATATTTTGCAGGACGAAGGGTTTACGACCCGTATGGCGGGGAATTCTGACGATTGTATGAAAGAGGTCGAGACAGAAGTGCCTTCTTTGATGATCCTGGATATTTGGTTGAAAGATAGCCAAATGGACGGGATCGATATTTTAAAGACCATTAAACAGGATTACCCGGGCGTGCCTGTGGTGATTATTTCGGGTCACGGAAATATCGAGATTGCTGTGGCGGCGATCAAACAGGGGGCCTATGATTTTATTGAAAAACCGTTTAACATAGACCAACTTTTAGTCGTCGTTAGCCGTGCAATGGAAACTTCTCGGCTGCGGCGTGAAAATAGTGAATTACGTAAAACCGAATCCGATCCAACTGTGATGATTGGAGCGAGTTCGGCATTTAAAACTCTGAAATCGCAATTGGATAAAGTGACCAACTCCAATGGGCGTGTCATGCTTACGGGCCCCGCTGGTGCAGGAAAAGAGATTGCTGCACGCTATATTCACGCAAGTTCAAATAGACAGAACGGGCCGTTCATCTCGGTTAGTTCGGCCTCGATACTCCCCGAACACATGGAAGAAGTTCTGTTTGGGTGTGAAAACACCGAAACAGGCGTGAAATTGGGTTTATTAGAGCAGGCACATGGTGGCGTAATGTTCTTTGATGAAATTTCGGACATGCCGCTTGGGACGCAATCAAAAATATTGAGGGTTCTGGTTGATCAAAAATTTGTGCGGGTTGGCGGAACAGAAAAAATCCATGTGGATATGCGTGTTATTTCCAGCACCAATAAAAACCTACAGGAGGAAATCGCTGCCGGTCGCCTGCGAGAGGAACTGTATCACCGATTAAATGTGGTGCCGATCGCGGTTCCGTCATTGGAAGAACGTTGCGAAGACATCCCCGTGCTTGCGCGCCATTTCATCGCCGAGCTAAATAAATCACAGGGCTTGCCTTTACGTGATCTTTCGCCTGATGCAGAAGCTTTAATGCAAACCATGGCCTGGCCCGGAAATGTACGCCAGCTTAAAAATGTAGTGGAGCGTATTTTGATCCTAGGGAATGGATCAGGCGCCATTGATGCCAAAGAACTACCGCGTACTGAAGAAACCGCTGCTGATGATGGGCGTGTTGTTTTGTCTTCGGCTTTGGCCACACTTCCTTTGCGCGAAGCACGTGAATTATTTGAGCGCGAATACCTGATGACCCAAATAAACCGTTTCGGAGGCAATATCAGCCGTACGGCCAGCTTTGTTGGAATGGAGCGCTCGGCTCTTCATCGCAAATTGAAATCACTTGGCGTTTCAACGTCAAACAAGGGCGGATCACGGGTTGCTTATGTAGAAAACGCGGGTTAACTCCATGCCAAGGAGATTGTGATGAAGGTTATTATTTGTGGTGCAGGGCAGGTGGGTTGGCAAATAGCCCGTCACCTTTCAAATGAACAAAATGACGTTACCGTCGTTGATAACAATCCTGATCTAGTGGCGCGCGCAACCGATACGCTGGATGTGCAAGGGATCGCCGGTTTTGCCAGCTATCCGGATGTTTTAGATCGGGCAGGGGCCTCGGACGCGGATATGATAATTGCCGCAACCTATTCTGACGAAGTAAACATGGTGATTTGTCAGGTGGCCCATTCCGTGTTTAGCGTGCCTCGAAAAATCGCCCGATTAAGATCACAGTCCTATTTAACCGCAATCTATTCCGATCTTTATCGCCGAGATCATATGCCCATCGATGTGGTGATCAGCCCCGAACGCGAAGTGGCTGAGGCCGTTTTGCAACGCCTTTCCGCACCCGCAGCGTTTGATACTGAAAGCTTTCTTGACGGAAAATCGCGATTGTTGGGCATTAAAATCGAAGAAGATTGCCCGGTTGTAAACACCCCGCTACGTCAACTTACCGACTTGTTTTCGACCCTAAGTGCGATTGTCGTGGGGATACGACGCGATAAGGTTTTGTTTGCCCCCGAGGCTGGTGATCAGGTGTTTGTCGGGGATGAAATATATATTTTCACCGATACCTCCGATGTAAACCGAACCATGGAAGTGTTTGGAAAAGCAAATGAAAAGCAAAGCCGAATTGTCATTGTTGGTGGTGGTAATATTGGCTTATCCGTTGCAAAAACATTGGAAAGCAGATCCGATCGCCTGCGCGCTAAAGTGATAGAGAAGGACCGCGATCAAGCCGAGTTCGCTGCGGACACACTTGAGCGAACCATCGTTTTGCATGGGGATGGCTTAAGCATTGAGCTGTTAAATGAAGCGGGAATCCAGAACGCGGATGCCATTTTGGCGGTCACAGATGACGATAAAACCAATATTTTAGCCGCGGTGCGCGCCAAGACCGAAAGCTGCCCGATGGCGATTTGTTTGGTCAATGATCCTAGCCTTGTTCCTTTGATGAACCCGATGGGAATTGATGCATATATTAACCCACGCGCGACAACGGTTAGTTCTATTTTACGCCATATTCGCCATGGTAAAGTGCGTGGTGTTTATTCCATTGGTGATGCCGAGGCCGAGGTGATCGAAGCGCAGGTATTGTCAACCTCGCCTATTGCGGGGCAACGCATTCGTGATGTTGATTTCCCCGAAGGCGTTTTGGTTGGCGCGGTTATGAAAGATGGTAAAACTGTGCGTCCCAGCGGCGGGTTGCGGATTGACGAAGGGGATGTGATTGCATTGTTTTCAATGGCCAAAGATGTGCCCGAAGTGGAACGTCTTTTGCAAGTTACAATTGACTTCTTTTAAGCCATGTTAACGCGCCTCCTTTCGTTGCCTTTTTTGGTGATCCTTATGGGGCTGGCTGGTGTCGCAATGTTTGTGCCAGCTTTTTATGGGTATTTGGCGCGAGATTTGGATAATGCGCGCGTGTTTTTCTATGGTGGCGTGTTAACGCTGATCCTATCTGCCATGATTGGTATTGCGCAATCATCTCGCCGCTCCTCAAATTTAACCCGTAGTCATTTGCTAGCTTTGTTGGGCGCGTATGTTTTCATTCCCGTAATTCTGGCAATTCCGTTTTACGAGGCAGTTCAGAATACCAGTTTTATTAATGCGTATTTTGAAATGGTCTCAAGTTTCACAACAACAGGCGCAACTTTGTTTGATGATGTTGGACGTCTCAAAGATACGGTTCATATGTGGCGCGCAACCGTGGGATGGTTAGGCGGGTTTTTCACATGGGTAACGGCATTTGCCATTTTGGCGCCTTTGCATTTGGGTGGGTTTGAAGTTATTTCCTCGGCGAAGCAACATCAATCGGGCCAAAGGTTTTCGCAGATCTCAGAAGTTACAAACCCGTCTCATAGGCTTAGCAAATTTACCGCACAGCTGTTCCCACTTTATCTTGGACTAACAACCATACTGTGGATTGCACTTTGGTTGGCCGGGGACCGCCCTATTGTTGCGATTTCGCATGCAATGGCAACGATTGCGACCAGCGGAATATCCCCCAGCAACGGGTTAAATCATGCTGCCGGAAGCGGTATTGTCGGCGAAGGGTTGATTTTTATTTTTATGTTCCTGGCTTTGTCGCGGCTTTTTATTGTTGGAGAAACACACCGTAGAACCATAGGCCAGTTATGGAATGATCATGAGCTTCGTATCGGGGTCTTTTTGGTGATATCTGTGCCGGTATTTCTTGTACTTCGTCATTGGGTCGGGGCGATTGAAGTAAGCGAGTCCAATGATATTTTTGCTGCAATCAACGCATTTTGGGGAAGTGCGTTTACAGTGCTGTCTTTTTTAACCACCACAGGGTTTGAATCAGAGGGTTGGGTTACGGCCCGAGGTTGGTCTGGTTTGGAGACAAGCGGCCTGATCTTGCTTGGTTTGTCGATTATTGGCGGCGGCGTGGCAACAACCGCAGGTGGGGTGAAACTGATGCGAATTTACGCGCTCTATGCACATGGAAACCGTGAGATTGGCCGACTAATTCATCTGCATTCTGTTGGTGGTTCTGGTCAGGTCGCTCGCTATTTACGCCGGCGTGGTGCTCATGTGGCATGGATATTTTTTATGCTCTTCGCAATTTCCATTGCTTTGGTTATGTTGACGCTGTCTTTAACCGGCATTCACTTTGAGGATGCGATGATTTATACAATTGCAACGCTCTCTACAACCGGCCCATTGGCTTCGGTTGTACCGGAAGAGCCGTTACGATATATTATATTGCCTGACACCGCAAAAATGGTTCTTGTCGGGGCAATGGTATTAGGCCGTTTGGAAACCTTAGGTCTGATTGCATTGCTGAACCCCAGTTTTTGGCGC
>CAMZKY010000049.1 GCA_947311455.1 uncultured Marinosulfonomonas sp.
AAACTGCCCCTTTTTGATGTTAATCGCTGCACCGGTTTCACCGGCCGCCAGTAACAGATCAGTTTGACGGCATAAAAACGCCGGAATTTGCAAAATGTCCACATGCTGCGCGGCGGTTTCACATTGACCTGCCTCATGCACATCGGTCAAAATCGGACAGCCGATTTCATCGCGCACACGCGCCAGAATTTCCAGCCCCGCGTTAATCCCGACCCCGCGTTGGGTACCAAGGCTTGAGCGATTGGCCTTGTCAAAACTAGCTTTGAAAATAAACGGTATGCCCAAATCATCACACATCCCCGCCAATTCAGCGGCAATCATTTTGGTATGCTCTAAGCTTTCCAATTGGCACGGCCCCGAAATTAAGGTAAAAGGCAGCGCGTTTGCAATGTTAACTTTGCCAATTGAAACCGTCGTCATTGCAAACCCTTTTTCAAATTTCACCTCATTAAACCACGCCTAGCGCTGCAAAAGCAATTCACCACGCATCAATATCCGCCCTTGCCCACCAACTTTTACACCTGTTGGCGCGTCTCGCGGCCCTAAAACCACGATCTGCGCGGTACCGGGCCGGCCCATCCAATGGCCTTGTTCGGCCACGAAATCCGGCGTTTCAATCAATCCGTGATGCCATAGATACGCCGCCATACAGCCCGTTGCAGAGCCGGTAAACGGATCCTCAGCAGGGGAAGGCGGGGGTAATAACAGCCGCGAGAATGTATCACCGGTTTCGGTTTCACCGCCCAAAGTTACCAAAAACGGTTCTTGAAATGCGCCATCAGTCACACCCAAAGACTGTGCATAGGCATAAAGCTTTTCCGGATTCAGAACCGCGCGTCTAAGGGCAGATTTGTCTTTTAGAACAGTGATGTAAAACGCCGACCCGGTGGAAACAGTTTGAGGCGTTCCCACAATATCAGCGCCGGTTAACCCATAAATATCAGCAATCTTTTCAGGATCGTGCGGCATCCCGAATTCGGGCTTTAGTTGGGTCATGGTGATCATCGGCCCATCCGCACCATCCACCACTGTGATCGGCAAAACCCCTGCCCCAACCTCAAGCGTGAAATTGGCCTGCCCGCCGGATAAATCAACCAATCTGCGCGACACCAATGATGCCACCGTTGCAATCGTTGGGTGCCCTGCCATCAAAATTTCATGGTCGGCTAAATAATAGCGCGCACCGAAATCGGCAACATCCGATTTCACCACATAAGCACATTCCGAAAGCGAGGTTTCTTTGACCAGGGCCACCCGCTGTTCAACCGTTAGATCATCCGCATCATGCACAACCACACAGCCATTGCCGCCAAAAGCCTGCTTGGTGAACGCGTCAACCCAATCATATGGATACGCCCTAATGGGCATCGACAGGTTCAAGCCCGTTTTGACGCGCTAAAACAAAGGCAAGGCTACGACTGCTGGTCAGGGCAAGACGCACGCCGTCGCCATCATAGACGCCGTATAATTCAGCAGCCCCTAGGGCTTTGTCTTGCATCTCGTCCGGCAAATCTATCACCAAAACCGCCTTAACGAAGGCTAACTTTTCAGTCAGAATTGCGCGGGATTTATCAACATTTTCATCTATAAACTGGAAATTTGAAATCACTGGATCACCCTTTACTTGGTTATAATGCTAATTTTTTGAATTATGGTCTCGGGCACAGCACGTTCCAGATCGATATGCAGCAACCCGTTGTTCATGCTGGCCTCGCCCACATCAACACCATCAGCCAAAACAAAGCTTTTCTGAAACTGACGCCCTGCAATGCCGCGATGCAAAAACACGCGATCTTCGATGTCTTCGGCTTGCCGCCCCCGCACCACCAATTGGCGGTCTTCGACGGTGATTGACAAGTCCTCTCTGCCAAATCCAGCCACAGCCAGTGTAATGCGATAGCAATTCTCGCTGACTTGTTCGATATTAAACGGAGGATAGCCCTCGTTACCGGATTTTGCGGTGCGTTCCACCAGCCGTTCCAGCTGATCAAAGCCCAATAAAAATGGGTGCGACGTCAGGGTAAGTTTGGTCATGTCCTTGTCCTTGTCAAAGCGACAAAATCTATTGGCCCCATATTTGGCAGCCTTTTCCCGATCAATATGGGCAAGCTATCCGCCCCTTGCAAGAGGTGACGCGGCGACGCCTGTGATAAGTGGCATAAATTTGCTATTTTCATGGATTGGAAACGTGTTTTGGGCTATGAAAATGCATGAATCAGTTGAACGAAATGTCCCATGATGAAATGCAACGTGTCCGACTTGAGGTTTTGCGCGTCGAACATCGCGATCTTGATGATGCCATTCACGCCTTACAAGATTCGCGGCGTGGTGACCAGTTTACCATTCGCCGCCTAAAGGCTAAAAAATTGCGCCTAAAAGATCAGATTATCAAGATCGAAGATGAACTAACACCCGACATCATTGCGTGACCTCGTGCTTTAAGTTACACGGCCCGTCAAAGGGGATGCGACCATGACAGACATTAAAATCGGCATTATTATGGGCAGCCAATCCGATTGGCCAACGATGAAACTGGCAACGGATATTCTGGATGAATTGAATGTCCCTTATGAAACCAAAATTGTATCCGCACATCGCACACCAGATCGCCTCTGGGCTTACGGCAAATCGGCAACCAGTCGTGGGTTGCAAGTGATTATCGCCGGTGCCGGCGGTGCCGCACATTTGCCAGGTATGATGGCCAGCAAAACCCGTGTGCCTGTGGTGGGGGTACCTATTCAAACCCGCGCTTTGTCGGGTGTTGATAGCCTGTATTCGATCGTTCAAATGCCCAAAGGTTTCCCCGTGGCAACCATGGCCATCGGTGCGGCGGGCGCAGCGAATGCAGGGCTTTTGGCGGCGGGCATTTTGGCCCTTAATGATCCTGATCTTGCCACACGTCTTGACGCATGGCGCACGGCCCTATCGGATTCAATTGCGGATGAACCAACTGATGAATGAACCTCTGAAAACCGGCGCAACCATAGGCATTTTAGGCGGTGGGCAACTGGGCCGAATGCTGTCTGTTGCTGCGGCGCGCCTTGGCTTTAAAACCCATATTTTTGAGCCGGGAGAAAACCCGCCTGCGGGTGATGTGGCCCACACAGTCACCACCGCGCCATATGATGATCACGCCGCATTAACGGCTTTTGCCAACGCAGTTGACATGATCACTTATGAATTTGAAAACATCCCCACCGCTGCGCTGGACGTGCTGGAAAAAACCAAACCCATCCACCCCAATCGCCGTGCGCTTGCAACATCACAAGACCGGATTATTGAAAAAGAATTTCTATCGTCGCTTGGGCTTAAGGTGGCCCCGTTTTCTAAAATCAACAGCCTAAGCGATCTGCAAACCGCCGTTAAAACCATCGGCACACCGGCGATCCTGAAAACCCGCCGTTTTGGCTATGATGGTAAGGGGCAAGCGCGGATCATGGCGCCGAACGATGTTGAAACAGGCTTTGCCGATATGGCTGATGCGCCTTCGGTGTTGGAAGGGTTTGTCAACTTTTCGCTTGAAATATCCATCATCGCCGCGCGCGGCCCATCGGGTGAAATCGCCTGCTTTGACCCCGGCGAAAATGTGCACCGCAACGGCATCCTTCATACCACCACCATTCCCGCCCGTATCAGTAATGCCCAATCCACCGATGCAGTTTTACTGGCCGCACGCATTCTGAATGAACTGGATTATGTTGGCGTTCTGGGCGTTGAATTATTCGTCACCCCGCAAGGCCTGATCGTGAATGAATTCGCCCCACGTGTGCATAACTCGGGCCATTGGACACAAAACGGTTGTGTCGTGGATCAGTTTGAACAACACATCCGCGCCATTGCCGGCTGGCCCTTGGGAGATGGCAAACGTCATAACGATGTGGTGATGGAAAACCTGATTGGGGATGATATGGATCGGGTAAATGAGTTGGCGCGCGAACCAAACACAGCGCTGCATCTATACGGTAAGGCCGATGTGAAAAATGGCCGAAAAATGGGCCACATAAACCGAATTGTTACGTCCTAAACCACCCCATCTAATTTTAACTTCTCAATCATCTGAGCAGAATACCCCAGCCATTCCCCATAGATATCTGCATTGCCCTCGCCCAGCTTTGGCCCAAGGCTGTTTAATTGCCCAGGTGTATCTGACAGGCGCGGCAACGGTGATACAAAAGGTAAATCGCCCACATCTTCTACATTCATCTGGGTCAGGGTTTGGCGCGCCATATATTGGGGATCAGACATGATGTCCTCAATGGACAAAACTGCGCCGCATGGCACCTCGCTTTGATTGCACGCTTGCTGCACCTCGGTTTGCGTGCGCGCACCCGTCCAAGCCTGAACAAATCCGTTCACGTCATCCTCGGCTTTGAT
Source organism: uncultured Marinosulfonomonas sp. (assembly GCA_947311455.1). GTDB lineage: Bacteria > Pseudomonadota > Alphaproteobacteria > Rhodobacterales > Rhodobacteraceae > Profundibacter. Next base: position 4,375 of record CAMZKY010000049.1, read on the forward strand.
CCGCGATGCCACGGTT